>NZ_JBEOXS010000086.1:0-25620 GCF_040296705.1 Streptomyces sp. NPDC002055 | reverse complement strand
GGGGCCTCCGGGGTGGGGGGTTCCGGAACGTATATTTACGGCCCTGGGGGCCACAAATACACGGAAGCTTCCGGAACCCCCCACCCCTGCGGCCCCGTCCCCCTCACGCCGGTGGCCGTCCATCGGGCGGGGCGCTGGTGTCCGGTGGTGGGCGTCCGCTGGAGTGCTCCCCGCTTCGGCTTTTCTGCTTCCGGGGGCGTTGCTGGTGGTCTGTTCCGGTCCTGTTTCTCCGACGGCAGTCGGCTTGGTGGCGGAACGGGAAAGCCCGGTACTTCCGAGAAGTCTCGGAAGTACCGGGCTTTCCCGTGTGTGGTGGGGGTGTCAGCTGTGTTCGCGCCAGCGGTTGGTGATCGGGAGGCGGCGGTCCTTGCCGAAACCTTTCGCCGAGATCTTCGTGCCCGGCGGGTACTGGCGGCGCTTGTACTCGGCCGTGTCGACCAGGCGCAGGATCCGGGTCACGAGTTCGGGGTCGAAGCCCGCGGCCACGATCTCCGCGCGGCCCTGGTCGCGGTCCACGTACCGTTCCAGGATCTGGTCGAGGATGTCGTAGTCGGGCAGAGAGTCCGTGTCGACCTGGCCCGGCCGGAGCTCGGCGCTCGGCGGCTTGGTGATCGAGTTCTCCGGGATGGGGGGCGTCTGCCCGCGCTCCTCGGCGGCCTGGTTGCGCCAGGTGGCCAGGCGGAAGATCAGGGTCTTGTAGACGTCCTTGATCGGGCCGTAGGCGCCGACCGAGTCGCCGTACAGTGTGGAATAGCCGCAGGCCAGCTCGGACTTGTTGCCCGGGGCGAGGACGATGTGGCCCTCCTGGTTGGAGATGGCCATCAGCGTGGTGCCGCGCAGCCGCGACTGGAGGTTCTCCTCGGCGAGGCCGGTGAGGCCCAGGGCCGTCATGTAGGTGTCGAACATCGGGCCGATCGGCACCGTGCGGTAGTTCAGCCCGGTGCGGCGGGCGAGGTCGGCGGCGTCGTCCTTGGAGTGCTCGGAGGAGTAGCGCGAGGGCATGGAGACGCCGTACACGTTCTGCGCGCCGAGGGCGTCGCAGGCGATGGCCGCGACGAGCGCCGAGTCGATGCCGCCGGACAGGCCAATGAGGACGCTGCGGAAGCCGTTCTTGGCCGCGTACGCCCGCAGGCCCACGACCAGGGCCGAGTAAACCTCCTCCGTGTCGTCCAGCCGGTCGGCGTAACCGCCGGCCAGCTCCGGCTCGTAGGCGGGGAGCGGGTCCGCGGAGAGCGTGACGTGCTCGATGCGCAGGCCGTCGTCGACGGTGCCCGACGGGGGCTCCGGGGCCGCCGCCGGCAGGTCCAGGTCCAGCACCACGCAGCCCTCGGCGAACTGGGGGGCGCGGGCGATCACGTCGCCGTCGGGTGCCACCACGATGGAGTCGCCGTCGAAGACCAGCTCGTCCTGGCCGCCGATCATCGCCAGGTAGGCGGTCGTGCAGCCCGCCTCCTGTGCGCGCTTGCGCACCAGCTCCAGGCGGGTGTCGTCCTTCTCCCGCTCGTACGGCGAGGCGTTGATGGAGAGCAGCAGCCCGGCGCCGGCGGAGCGGGCGCCCGGGACGCGGCCGCCGTCCTGCCACAGGTCCTCGCAGATGGCCAGTGCCACATCGACGCCGTGGACCCGGACGACGGGCAGCGAGTCGCCGGGGACGAAGTACCGGAACTCGTCGAAGACGCCGTAGTTGGGCAGGTGGTGCTTGGCGAAGGCCAGCGCGACCTCGCCGCGGTGCAGCACCGCCGCCGCGTTCTGCGGGGCACCGGCCGGCTGGCCGTAGCGCGGCTGCGCCTTGCCGGACCGGTCCAGATAGCCGACCACGACCGGGAGTTCACCGAGCCCCTCGTCCGCGAGCCGGGCCGCCAGCGCACGCAGCGCGGCGCGCGACGCCTCGACGAAGGAGGAGCGCAGGGCGAGGTCCTCGACGGGGTAGCCGGTCAGCGCCATCTCCGGGAAGGCCACGAGGTGGGCCCCCTGCTCGGCGGAGTGCCGGGTCCAGTGGACGATCGTCTCGGCGTTCCCGGCGAGATCGCCGACGGTCGAGTCGATCTGATTCAGGGCGAGACGAAGTTGAGGCACCCCGCCAGTGTAATCGTCTGTCTGACGCGATCAGGGTGGGGAACCTCATCGAGCAGGGGGCACGCTGCGGAGTCCCGCCCTCCGCACCCTCGGAACGACGTCGGTGAGCTGCGGCAATAGCATGGCGTCCACTATGTCCCGTGCCTCGCGCCTCATCTCCGCCCTGCTCGCCCTCGGTGCTGTCGCCTACACGGCCTGGACGCTGGAGGTGGTCCTGGCCACCGGCCTCGACCCCGCGGAGACCTACGTCAGCGAGCTCGCGGCGACCGACCAGCCGCTCGGCGCGCTCTTCCGGACCACCGATCTGATCGCCGGGCTGCTGTTCCTCGCCGCCGCCGTCACCGCGCTGCTCCAGGGGGAGCGCGGGCCGCGGTGGACCACGGCCGGCTGGGTCGGCATGGCCGTCTTCGGCGCCGCAACGGCCGTCGACTCGCGGTTCCCGCTCAGCTGCGCGCCGATCGACGACCCCGGCTGCGCGGCACGGGAGCGCGCCGGGCTGGTGCCCTTCACCCACGTGGCACACACCGTCAGCAGCTCGGTGGCGATCGGCGGGGCGCTCGTCGCCCTGGTGGCGCTGACCGTCGCCGCGCGCCGCTACGGTCGGTGGGCGCCGGTGGCCCGCTTCGGCCCGCATCTCGTCGCGGTCGAACTTCTCGCCAGTCTGTGGACGCTGGTGGCCGTCGCCGCGGTGGAGGTCGGCCGCGGCCCGTGGTTCCTGGGCGCCGGCCAGCGGCTGCAGGTGCTGCTCATCGCCGTCTGGGCCGTCCTGCTGGCATACGCGCTCGCCGGGCGGGAGCGCGCCGGGTGACCCGTCCCGGCATCCCCGGGCGGATGCTGCGGATCGACGGCCTCCCCACCCATGTGCTGTGCGAGGGGGCGGGCCCGGTCACCGTGCTGACCGGCGGACTCGGCAGTCCGTGGTTCGACTGGGACGAGGTCGTCCCGCTCCTCGCGCCGCACCGCACCGTCGTCCGGTTCGACCGCCCGGGCCTCGGGCTGAGCGCCCCCGCGGTGCGGGTCCCGACCGCCGCGGGCGAGGCTGCCCGGATCCGCCACGTCCTGGCCGCCCTCGGCCTGACCGGGCGCTGCGAGATCGTCGGGCACTCGCTGGCCGGCTTCCACGCCGAGGCCTTCGCCCGGCTCCACCCGGAGCGGACCGCGGGCCTCGTCCTGGTGGACAGCAGCGTCGTGGAGGACGGCCCCTCCCCCTTCCCCGCCGGGCTGCGCATCGGGGCCGCCCGCGCCCTGGGCACCGCGCTCTCCGCCGCCGGCCTGCCCCGGCTGCTGGCCGGCACCGCCCGCCGCCTCACCGTCCGCACGGCGACCGTCCGCCACCACGACCCCGTACCGGACAAGCTGGTCCGCCGCTGCTACGGCACCAGCCGGACCCTGCGCGCCGCGCTGCTGGAGAACGCCACCTACCGCGACCTGGTGACCGAGACCGTCGCGCTGCGCGCCCGCCACCCGCTGCCGCCCGTTCCCGTCACCGTGCTCGCCGCGTACGACGCGAGCGAGTCCCCCCACGAGCTGCGCTGGCTCGACCAGCAGCGCCGGCTCGCCGCACTCCTCGGCGGGGAGTTCCGGCTGTCCGCCCCGGCCGGCCACCAGCTGATGCTCGACGATCCGGCGGCCGTGGCACGGGCCGTGCTGGGCACGGGCCCTCGATAGGTCCGGTGGGGCGTGGCCCGGGCGGGAGGTGTCGGACGGGAACCCGGGGACGCGGGGTACGGTCGGTCGGACGGAGAGGGCCCGGACCGCGGGAACCGCGGGATCCGCGGGCGGGGAGAGGCGTCACGGCCGGATTGCGCGGCCTTCCGCCCGGACGCGTAACCTGCTGGAAACCGCCCCCGGTGATACTGATGGTGGCCCCGCGATGTGACCGCCGGCGGTGCTGAACAGGCCGTCCGACCTGCAAGGAAGTAGCGATGGACAAGCAGCAGGAGTTCGTGCTCCGCACGCTCGAAGAGCGCGACATCCGCTTCGTACGCCTGTGGTTCACCGACGTGCTCGGGTTCCTCAAGTCGGTCGCCGTGGCCCCCGCCGAGCTGGAGCAGGCCTTCGACGAGGGCATCGGCTTCGATGGGTCCGCGATCGAGGGGTTTGCCCGGGTCTACGAATCGGACATGATCGCCAAGCCCGATCCGGCCACCTTCCAGATCCTGCCCTGGCGCGCCGAGGCCCCCGGCACGGCCCGGATGTTCTGCGACATCCTGATGCCGGACGGCTCCCCGTCGTACGCGGACCCCCGCTACGTCCTCAAGCGGATCCTGGCGAAGACCTCCGACCTCGGCTTCACCTTCTACACCCACCCCGAGATCGAGTTCTTCCTGCTCAAGGACAAGCCGGTGGACGGGCGGCGGCCGATCCCGGCGGACTCCTCCGGCTACTTCGACCACACCCCGCAGAACGTCGGCATGGACTTCCGCCGGCAGGCGATCACCATGCTGGAGTCCATGGGGATCTCGGTGGAGTTCTCCCACCACGAGGGCGCGCCCGGACAGCAGGAGATCGACCTGCGCTACGCGGACGCCCTGTCCACCGCCGACAACATCATGACGTTCCGGCTGATCATGAAGCAGGTCGCGCTGGAGCAGGGCGTGCAGGCCACCTTCATGCCGAAGCCGTTCTCGGAGTTCCCCGGCTCCGGCATGCACACCCACCTGTCGCTGTTCGAGGGCGACCGCAACGCCTTCCACGAGTCCGGCGCCGAGTACCAGCTCTCGAAGGTCGGCAAGTCCTTCATCGCGGGCCTGCTGCGGCACGCGGGCGAGATCGCGGCCGTCACCAACCAGTGGGTGAACTCCTACAAGCGCATCTGGGGCGGCTCGCAGCGCACCGCGGGCGCGGGCGGCGAGGCCCCCTCGTACATCTGCTGGGGCCACAACAACCGCTCGGCCCTCATCCGCGTGCCCATGTACAAGCCGGGCAAGACGGTCTCCACCCGGGTCGAGGTCCGCTCCCTGGACTCCGGCGCCAACCCCTACCTGGCGTACGCGGTGCTGCTCGCCGCCGGGCTCAAGGGCATCGAGGAGGACTACGAGCTGCCGGCGGGCGCGGACGACGACGTGTGGGCGCTGAGCGACGCGGAGCGCCGCGCCATGGGCATCGAGCCCCTGCCGCAGAACCTGGGCGAGGCCATCTCGCTGATGGAGCGCAGCGAACTCGTCGCGGAGACGCTGGGCGAGCACGTCTTCGACTTCTTCCTGCGCAACAAGAAGCAGGAGTGGGAGGAGTACCGCTCCGAGGTCACGGCGTTCGAACTGCGGAAGAACCTGCCGGTGCTCTGAGCGCGGGCCGGTGCGTACGCGCTGACCGCTGAACCACTGACCACTGATCCGGGCCGATGGCGGAATGCCGTCGGCCCGGAGGCGTTTCTCCGGTGAGCCGTTTCGCCCGATGACCGCTCTCCGGCCCGGGCCTGCAGTCCGGCGCGAGCCCAGGACGACCTGCGGGAAGTCCTGGTCGACCCCTGTGTCCGGGCCGTTCCGCTGCGTTATGTTGGAACGTCAGGGGCACGGGGGGTGCCTCGCGGCACAGGGGGAGGAACGGTGTCGGAGGATCAGGAACTGCCGGACCCGGGGGCGTCGGACCCGCAGTCGTCGAATCCCGCGTCGTCGGGTGAGGGGGCGTCGGGCCAGGGGGCGTCGGGCCAGGAGTCATCGAACCAAGAGTCGTCGGAGACCGAGGATCAGGAACTGCCCTACCGGGAGACGTCGGACCCGGAGTGGAACCAGGTCGCGGCCGGTACGGCGGCGGTGAGTCTGCACCCGGACGAGCAGACTCCCGAGGTGATCGTGGTGAGCGGGCCCTGCCCCCGCTGCGGGCACCCGAGTGTGTTCTCCGAGCGGCTCGTCGCCTACTCCAGCGCCATCATGTCCGGTGGCGGACTCCGCCGCGGTCTGCTGGCCCGGGCACTGCACCGGGCAACGGTCCAGCAGGGTGCCCGGCAGGTCGAGGTGATCTGCTGCTGCCGTACCGACCACGACGAGACGGGGGAGCGCAAGGGCTGCGGCGCCTCCTGGGTGCTGCACGTCGAATGGGGTGTGTGACATGGCGATCCGGGTCTCGCCCGGCATACCCAGTACGCCCGCCAGCCGGCTCCGGGCCGACGAGGCCCGCCGGCTGCTGGAGGACGAGCTGACCCGCGTCCGCGCACAGGCGGAGAGCTGGCGCAACGGTCTCGCCGCGCTGCTCGCCCTGCTGACGTCCGTCGGCGTGGTCAAGGGACCGGACCAGGTGCACACCCTGACCGGCTGGTCGCGCGGCGCGGTGGGACTGCTGCTGCTCACCGGCCTGCTGCTGTCCGCGGCGGGCGCGTTCTGGGCCATGCGGGCCGCCTTCGGACTGCCCCGGCGGCGGGTGGCGGAGAGCTCGCTGGAGGAACTGCTCACCCGTCAGCGGCTCAGTGTGCGCCGGGCGGTCACGGATCTGCGCCGGGCCATCGTCGCCGGGTTCACGGCGCTCGCGGTGGTGGCCGCGGGCGTCGGGCTCACCTGGTACGGCAGCCGGGCGGACAAGGCCGGATTCCGGGTCGTCGACACCCGGGGCACGGTGCTCTGCGGCCCCCTGGTGCGCTGGGACGCCAAGAAGGGCGTGCGGGTACGGGTCCAGGGCGTGGAGCGGAACGTCCCCATGCCGCGGGTCGCCTCGGCGAAGCCGGTGAAGAGCTGCCCGTAGCGGGGACGTTCGGGGAGTCTTCGGAGAGCCTGCCCCGGCGACCCCGTCACAGCCAGCGGGCGTCCGGCTGTGCACCCCGGCGGTGCAGCTCCAGGACCGCCGGAGCGGTGTTCTCCCACAGCAGGTTCACGATGTCCTGGATTCCTGTGCCCAGCATGATCGCCGACTCGGCGTGCTCCTCGGCGTTCTGCTGGAGGTTCATGCGCAGCAGCTTGCGCCGGTCACTGGCCGGCGGGTGCGTGGTGGCCGTCCCGACGGTGTCCTCCCCGCGCATGAGCAGGGACAGTGCCCGGTTCAGCACCTCGTACGCCGAGAAGAACAGCTCGACCCCGGCGTGGCTGAGCGCGACGTCGTGGCGCTTCTCCACCATCGCCGACACCGAGAGGGACCAGCCGATCAGATCGGCGGTGAACTCCTTCTCCCAGCTCCAGGTGGCCTCCGACACGGCGGGCCCCGCGGTGCCCAGCAGTCGCCGGGGAGCGGTGCCGTCGGCGAGATGGCCGTCGGCGACATGGCCGTACTCATGGCCCAGGACGAACAGTTCCAGCCCGTTGCGGAGTGTCGAGGCCAGGGGGTTGAGCTCGGGCGGGATGAAGTACTGCGGGGCGGCCCCCGGCGAGCCGCGCAGGACATAGGCGAGGACGACTTCGCGGAACCGTTGCAGCGCCGCGGGCGCGTCCCGGAGGTGGCGCCGCACGCTGTCGATGCCGTGGGAGAACGCCAGCCCCCCGTCCTCCGTCTCTTCGAAGGGGATCGCCAGGGCCACGGCCTTGCTGAACAGGTTGGCGAAGTTGAGGAGTTGATCCTCGAAGACCACCAGATGCGCGTCGGAGTCGGGGACGAGAATCGTGACGGCGTTGATCTCGCCGGTGGCCAGTGTGCCCAGCATGGGCCGGGTGAAGGGCGACGGAACGTGACGTTCCAGGACGTCCGCGAGGGAGTGGATCAGGTGGTACCACTCCCACGTCTCGTGCGGACCGAGCGGAGGCCAGTGATCCGGAACGTGCCGGGCCGCCGCGATGACGGCGTCCAGTTCCTTCTCGGTCGCCTGCGGGACGATGCCCCGGGCCATGGTCCGCAGGGCCTCATCGGAGTGCCCGCGCTCGGACGGGCCGTCGCCCCGGGCCTCGGCGATCGTCGCCTGGAGTTTCCAGAGAAAACTCCGTGCGCGGTCCGGATCAGTCGTCAATGCTCCGCCCCCCCGTTCATAAGTTGTCCCCAGGGCTCGTATACGTCTGGTGGCGCAGGGACGTCAGGTCTTGTTCCGCTGAATACCGGGGGCGGGGCATCCTTTTGGCGTGCGGACACCGGACTCCGGCGCCGTTTGCCGTGCGAACGCCCCGCTCCGGGAATGCCTTCACAGCCAGCGGATGTCCGGACGCTCGCCCCGGCGGTGCATTTCCAGGACCAGGGGAGCGGTGCTGTTCCAGAGCGTGTCCACGATCTCCTGGATTCCGCTGCCCAGCCCGATGGTCGATTCGGCGTGCTCCGCGGCGTTCTGCTGAAGGTTGATGCGCAGAAGTTGGCGCCGGTCACCGGCCGGCGGGTGCGTGGTGGAGGTCCCGACGGTGTCCACCCCGCGGATGAGCAGCGCCAGCGCCCGGTTCAGGACTTCGTAGGCGGAGAAGAAGAGCTCGACCCCCGCATGGCTCAGCGCCACGTCGTATCCCTGCTCGGTCATGGCGGAGACGGCCAGATGCCAGCCGATCAGGTCGGCGATGTGCTCGTTCTCCCAGCTCCAGGTGGCTTCCGCGACGTCGGGACTCGCCGTCCCCAACAGCCGCCGGGGCGCCGAGCCGTCGGCCAGATGGCCGCCGAGGACATGGCCGTACTCGTGGCCCAGGACGAAGAGTTCCAGACCGTCACGGAGGATCGAGGCGAGTCCGCCGACTTCCGCGGACGCGAAGTACTGCGGTGCCCTGCCCGGCTCCCCGTCCAGGAGATAGGCGAAGACGACCTCGCGGAAGCGCTGCACGGCCTCCGGGGATTCGGCGATGTGGCGCCGCACCTCGTCCATGTCGAAGGAGAACTGCAGCATCCCGTCCTCGGCACTCCTGAACGGCAGGGCCAGGGCCACGGCCTTGCTGAACAGGTTGGCGAAGTTGAGGAGTTGATCCTCGAAGACCACCAGATGCGCGTCCGACCCGGGCACGAGGAGCGTGATCGCATTGATCTCGCCGGTGGCGAGGGTGCCCAGCGTCGGCCGCACGAAAGGCGGCTGGATATGACGCTCCAGGGTGTCGGCGAGTTTGTGGATCAGCCAGTGACCGCCCATGTCCGCATGCGGCCCCCTGGGGGGCCAGTGCTCCGGTGTGTGGTTCGAGGCGTCGATGAGCGTCTTGAGCTGGTCCTCCGTGGCGCCGGGCAGAACGCCCTTCGCGACGTAGCGCATGAGCGCGTCGGTATCACTGAGGGTCGGCCCCCGGCCGCGGGCCTCGGCGATCCTCGCTTGCAGCTTCCAGAGAAAGGCCTGTGCTTGCTCGGTTTCCGGCATCAACTCTCTGCCCCCCGTTCCCTGCTCTCAGTATTGTCCGACACGCGGGTCGGCATGTCCGCTGTTGCCGGAAAGAGATGTGGCGGGTGACAGTTCTGCTTGTGCTTGCTTCCAGATGTATTGCGCGGAATGCCGTTTCCGGAGGGTGTGGGGGCGCGAGCGGGGCTGAGGTGGCTTTCCGGCCGGTGACTCCAGGGCGTTGGCTAGGCTTGAACGGCAGTCGACGAGGAGAACGGGCATGTCGCCGAAGGTGCCGAGGCACATTCAGGAGCGGTTCGACGGTGGGCCGACGAGCGCTGCGTGGTGCACGATCGGCAGCATTCCCGCACCGCCTCCGGAGGTGCACGAGGGGGCCGGCAACGGGCCGTTGGGGCCCGGCTCGCCGCGCCCGCTGGAAGTGCTGCGGCAGGTTCTCGCCGCTCCTCTCCGGCCCTTGCGTGTTGTGTTCGACGCGCTGCAACGCTTCGACACCCGGTTCCTGAACGAGAACGGCGCGGGTTCCGTCCGACATGCCCGCGCGCGGCGCGACGCGGCGGTGGCCGAGCACGGCCTCGACCGCGTCTTCGACGGGGACTGGTGCGGCTCGGCTGGGCAGCTGCTGTTGCGCTGGTACGAGCAGTCCGCGCACCCCGGACGGCTGGTGGCGCTGGGGGCCGGACGCATCGTGCTGGCCGGGCCGGTGCAGCGGGTGGCAGCGCGTGAGCCGCATCAGCTGCAAATCCTGACGGAATTCACCCCGGATGAGGCTGTCCTCGAGGATCCGCTGCTCGGTGCACACCGGCACGATCGGCTCCGGCTCCGCTTCTCCGACGGCTCATGGCTCGTCCTCGTCACCGATGGCTCTCCCAGTGACATCCACTGGCACCTGTGGGGCAAAGAGCGGCCTCCCGCGGACGCCACCGGTCGTCGCCGACGGCCCGGATGACGAGGGCGTGGGGCCGTCGCCGCAGAGTGTCGGTGACGCCGCAGCGGTCCGTGCCCCTCGGCCGGCGATGAGCCCCGGAGGCCCGCCCCCCTGCATTCCCTCCCCTCGCGGGGGTGGGGCTCACGGCTTCTCCAGGCGTCGTCCGCACCCGCTCACACCGGCGCTCCGTCCCGTCGGCCCTCGGCGCACCCGGCCCTCCTCGTTCACCCTCCGCCCTTCAGCGTTCCCAGCCCCCACGCCCACCCCCACCGCACGCCCCCTCCCACAACGTGATCGATCAAGGAATCCCCGCACGTCGAAATATGCTGGGAACACCGCCCCGGACACCCGCCGGGCGCGCCGCGTCGGACGGGTCCGGACGGTTAGGCTCGTGACCGGCCCCGTCCGGGTTCCGTACGGGACACGGGCACGACGGCGCGGGCGGCGGTGCGGGCGACGGCGCCCGTGACGGCGACCGGGAGCGACCGGGGCGTGGAAGGCGGGCCGGGGCCGGGCCGGCGGCAGGTCGGCCCCATGGGACGGGAGGCGGCGGTGGCGCAGGTACCGCAGGGACGCAGGAGCAGCACCTTCACCCGGCTGCTCCGGCACGGATTCACCGACCCCTCGGCGGCGGCGCGGCTGCTCGACGCCCCCGAGTTCTCGGCCTTCAGCACCGACCCCGTGCTGCTCGACGCGCTCGGTGCCACCGCCGACCCCGATCTGGCGCTGATGGGCCTGGTGCGGCTCGTCGAGGGGCTGGCCCTGCGGGACGAGGTGCGGGCCGCCTCCGGCGAGAACGGCGGGCCCACCGAGACGCGGACCCTGCTCGACACCCTGATCGGCTCCAAGCCGCTGCGCGACCGGCTGCTCGGGGTGCTCGGCGCGTCCGAGGCGCTCGGCGACCACCTGTCGCGGCACCCCCTCGACTGGCACGCCCTCGTCACCTACGAGTCCGCCGACCTGCACCCCGGCGTCGACGAGTTCGAGCGGATGCTGGACGACGCCCGGGACGCCGACACCCTGCGCTCCGCCTACCGCCGCTGTCTGCTCACCATCGCCGCCCGCGACGTCTGCGGCACCATCGACGTCGCCGACAGCGCCGCCGAACTGGCCGACCTGGCCACCGCCACGCTGCGCGCCGCGCTGGCCATCGCCGCCGCTCACGAGCCGTCCGACGCCCGGATGTGCCGCCTCGCCGTGATCGCCATGGGCAAGTGCGGCGGCAACGAGCTCAACTACGTGTCCGACGTGGACGTCATCTTCGTCGCCGAGCCGGTGGACGGCGCCGAGGAGTCCAAGGCGATGCAGGCCGCCACCCGGCTCGCCTCCCACATGATGCGGATCTGCTCCGACACCACCGCCGAGGGCACCATCTGGCCGGTCGACGCCAACCTGCGCCCCGAGGGCCGCAACGGCCCGCTGGTCCGCACCCTCTCCAGCCACCTCGCCTACTACCAGCGCTGGGCCAAGACCTGGGAGTTCCAGGCCCTGCTCAAGGCCCGGCCGGTCGCCGGCGACATGGCACTGGGCCAGGAGTACCTGGACGCGGTGGACCCCCTGGTCTGGCAGGCCGCCGAGCGGGAGAACTTCGTCCCCGACGTGCAGCAGATGCGCCGCCGCGTCGTCGACAACATCCCCCCGGCGCAGATCGACCGCGAGCTGAAGCTCGGGCCCGGCGGGCTGCGGGACGTGGAGTTCGCCGTCCAGCTGCTCCAGCTCGTGCACGGACGCACCGACGCCACCCTGCGCAGCGGCGCCACCCTCGACGCCCTGGCCTCGCTCGCCGCGGGCGGCTACGTGGGGCGCGCGGACGCCGCCTCGCTCGACGCCGCGTACCGCTTCCTGCGGTCCATGGAGCACCGCATCCAGCTGTACCGGCTGCGCCGCACCCATCTCGTCCCCGAGGACGAGGCCGACCTGCGCCGCCTCGGCCGCTCCCTGGGCCTGCGGACCGAACCGGTCACCACCCTCCGCAAGGAGTGGAAGCGCCACGCGCGCGAGGTGCGGCGGCTGCACGAGAAGCTCTTCTACCGGCCGCTGCTCGACGCGGTCGCCCAGCTCGACCCGGGGGAGGCCCGGCTCAGCCCGCGGGCCGCCGGGCAGCGCCTCGAAGCACTCGGCTACGCCGACCCGGGCGCCGCGCTGCGGCACTTGGAGGCACTGGCCTCCGGGGTGACCCGCAAGGCGGCGATCCAGCGCACCCTGCTGCCCGTGCTCCTCGGCTGGTTCGCCGACTCGGCCGACCCGGACGCCGGGCTGCTCAACTTCCGCAAGGTGTCCGACGCGTTGGGCCGGACCCCCTGGTACCTGCGGCTGCTGCGGGACGAGGGCGCGGCGGCGGAGAACCTCGCCCGGGTGCTGTCCGCCGGGCGGCTCGCCCCCGATCTGCTGCTGCGGGCCCCCGAGGCGGTCGCCCTGCTCGGCGACCCGGAGGGCCTCAACCCCCGCGACCACCGGCATCTGCTCCAGGAGATCCTCGCCGCCGTGGGCCGCGCCGACGGCGCCGAGGCGGCCGTCGCCGCGGCCCGCGGGGTGCGGCGCCGGGAGCTGTTCCGCACCGCCGCGGCCGACCTCATCGGCTCCTACGGCACCGAGGGCGGCTCCGACCAGGAGGCCGGCTACTCGCTGACCGGCGGCGGCGCCGTGGACCTGGTCGGCGGCGCGATCAGCACCATCAGTGCGGTGACCATCGCGGGCGCGCTGCGCGCCGCCGTCCGCGCCACCTGGGGCGACGAACTGCCCACCCGCCTCGCCGTGATCGGCATGGGCCGCTTCGGCGGCCAGGAGCTCAGCTACGGCTCGGACGCCGATGTGCTCTTCGTCCACGAACCGCGCGAAGGGGTCGACGAACACGAGGCCGCCCAGGCCGCGTTCGCCGTCGCCAACGAGATGCGCCGGCTGCTCCAGCTCCCCACCGCCGACCCGCCGCTGCTGATCGACGCCGATCTGCGGCCCGAGGGCAAGTCGGGTCCCCTGGTCCGCACCCTGGCCTCGTACGCCGCCTACTACCGGCGCTGGTCGCTGATCTGGGAGAGCCAGGCGCTGCTGCGCGCCGAGCCGGTCGCGGGCGACCCGGACCTGGGCCGGCGGTTCATCGAGCTGGTCGACCCGCTGCGCTACCCGGCCGAGGGCCTCGGCGAGGACGCCGTACGGGAGATCCGCCGGCTCAAGGCCCGGATGGAGTCCGAGCGGCTGCCCCGGGGCGCGGACCGGAACACCCACACCAAGCTGGGCCGCGGCGGCCTCTCCGACGTCGAGTGGACCGTCCAGCTGCTGCAGATGCAGCACGGCTGGGCCGAGCCGGGCCTGCGGACCACCCGCACCCGCGAGGCCCTGCACGCCGCGCACGCAGCCGGGCTCATCGCCACCGAGAACGCGGAGATCCTGGACGAGGCCTGGGTGCTGGCCGCCCGGGTGCGCAACGCGGTGATGCTGGTGCGCGGCCGGCCCGGGGACACCTTCCCCACCGACGGGCGCGAGCTCGCGGCGGTGGGCCGCTACCTGGGGTACGAGCCGGGCCACGTCGGCGAGATGCTGGACGACTACCGGCGGATCACCCGGCGGGCACGCAGTGTCGTGGAGGAGCTGTTCTACGGGGCGTGACGGCCGGGGGCGGCCCACCGGCGGACGGCCGCATCAGGCACGGGCAGGACGGCCGGACCGGTCACGACGGCCGGACCGGTCACGGTGGGCAGATCCCGCACGGGGCCCGACGGCCACCGGAAGCCACAGGCATGGGGCGGCCGCCCCCGCTCAGACCGGGCGCAGCTCCGGCTGCACCGGCACCTGGCGCGGCAGCCGGTACGCCATGGTGCCGTACCAGGCGTACGACAGCGCGAAGCCGAAGGCCAGGCACATCAGCCCGCCGACCGCGTCCAGCCAGAAGTGGTTCGCGGTGGCGACGATCACCACCAGGGTGAGCGTCGGATAGGCGATGCCCACCACCTTCAGCCACATCGGCCGGGCCAGCATCACGATGGTGATGCCGCACCACACCGACCAGCCGATGTGCATCGACGGCATCGCCGCGTACTGGTTGGACATGGCGGCCAGATTGCCGGACGCCATCGACCCCCAGGTCTCGTGCACCAGCACGGTGTCGACGAACCCGCCGTGCGGCATCAGCCGCGGCGGCGCCAGAGGATAGAGGTAGTAGCCGAGGAGCGCGACCCCGGTGGTGGCGAACAGCACCAGCCGGGTCGCCGCGTACCGCCCGGGATGCCACCGGTACAGCCACACCAGGACCACGATGGTCACCACGAAGTGCAGCGTCGCGTAGTAGTAGTTCATGGCGACGATCAGCCATTCCACCGAGTTCACGGCGTGGTTGACCGTCCGCTCCACGGCGATGCCGAGGACTTCCTCCACCCGCCAGATCCAGTCGGCGTTGCGCAGGGCCTCGGTCTTCTGCTCCGGGACCGCGTTGCGGATCAGCGAGTACGTCCAGTAACTCATCGCGATCAGCAGGATCTCGAACCACAGCCGGGGATGGCGAGGAGTGCGCAGCCGGACCGTCAGGGTATGCGTCACTGCGGGGCGGTCCGAACGCTCCTCGATGGGTGGCGGGGTGGTGGCCGACCTGCGGCCTTCCAGAGTCCTCACAGATACTTCACCCATAGCGCGACAGTCTGCCAGATCGTCGCCTCCGACAGATCATTCGCCGGTCGGTTCCTCTTCACCCACGCTACGCCTGGAGGAGGAGGTCTGCCCGCCCGGAGCGGCCGCCGTGGAACCCCGCACCACGAGCTCCGGAAGGAAGACGAACTCGTTGTGCAGCGGCTCCGGGGCACCGCCCTGAGCCGCCCCTGAGAGGGTGCCGCCGATCTCCTCCAGCAGCGCCCGCACCGCCGCCTGGCCCATGGCCGGCACCGGCTGCCGGATCGTGGTCAGGGGAGGATCGGTGAAGGCGATCAGCGGGGAGTCGTCGAAACCGATCACCGAGATGTCCCGCGGCACGTCCAGGCCGCGCTGCCGGGCGGCGCGGATCGCGCCCAGCGCCATCATGTCGCTGGCGCACACCACGGCCGTGCAGCCGCGGTCGATCAGCGCGGAGGCGGCCGCCTGGCCGCCCTCCAGGGAGAACAGCGAGTGCTGCACCAGGGCCTCGGCCCGGGCCGCGGAGTGACCGAGCAGTTCGTCCATGCTCTGCAGGAAGCCCTCTATCTTCCGCTGCACCGGGACGAACCGCTGCGGCCCCAGCGCCAGCCCGACCCGCTCGTGGCCGAGCGCCGCGAGATGCGTGACCGCCAGCCGCATCGCCGCCCGGTCGTCGGGGGAGACGAACGGCGCCCTGATCTTCGGGGAGAAGCCGTTGATCAGGACGAACGGCACGCCCTGGCCGCGCAGCTGCTCGTAGCGCTGCGCGTCGGCGGAGGTGTCGGCGTGCAGCCCGGAGATGAAGATGATCCCGGCGACCCCGCGGTCCACCAGCAGTTCGGTCAGCTCGTCCTCGGTGGCGCCGCCCGGCGTCTGGGTGGCGAGCACCGGGGTGTAGCCCTCGCGGGTCAGCGCCTGCCCGATCACCTGCGCGAACGCCGGGAAGATCGGGTTGTCCAGCTCCGGGGTGATCAGCCCGACCAGTCCGGCGCTGCGCTGCCGCAGCCGGACCGGCCGTTCGTAGCCCAGCACGTCCAGCGCGGCCAGCACGGACTGGCGGGTGGTCGCGGCCACGCCCGGCTTGCCGTTGAGGACCCGGCTCACCGTCGCTTCGCTGACCCCCGCCTGGGCTGCGATATCAGCAAGTCGCGCGGTCACGGGATGGGACTGTACCGGTCGCATCTCAGACCGCCCACCACACACAGGAATCGGCCGGAATGCGGACGGTTCCTTCCGCGCTGCGTCCCTCGGGGATCAGGATGGCCAGCGGCGAGGTGGACAGCAGCGGACGGCCCGGCACCGGCAGTTCGACCTCCCGATCCAGGGTGTTGAGCGTGCACACGAATCCCGGGCGGGACACCGCCAGCACTCCCTCCGGTGCGTCCAGCCAGGCCATCGGGCCGTCGCCCAGCCCGGGCAGCTCCCGGCGCAGCACCAGCGCCGAGCGGTACAGCTCCAGTGTGGACCGCGGATCGCCGGACTGCGCCTCGACCGACAGCTCCTGCCAGGCCTCGGGCTGCGGCAGCCAGCTGCCGCCCGGCCCGAAGCCGTACGGGGCCCGGTCGCCGGACCAGGGGATCGGCACCCGGCAGCCGTCCCGGGTGCCGTCCTGGCTGCCCGCCCGGAAGAACGCCGGGTCCTGGCGCACCTCGTCCGGCAGGTCCACCACCTCCGGCAGCCCCAGCTCCTCGCCCTGGTAGACGTAGGTGGAGCCGGGCAGGGCGAGCATCAGCAGCGCCGCCGCCCGGGCCCGGCGCAGCCCCGGTTCGCCGCCGCCGTAGCGGGTGGTGTGCCGGACGACGTCGTGGTTGGACAGCACCCAGGTGGTGGGCGCCCCCACCGAGGCCGTCGCCTCCAGTGACGCGTCGATCACCGTGCGCATCGAGCCGGCGTCCCAGTCGCAGGTCAGGAACTGGAAGTTGAACGCCTGGTGCAGCTCGTCCGGCCGGACGTACAGCGCCAGCCGCTCCGAGGTGGGCGCCCAGGCCTCGGCGACGCCGATCCGGTCGCTGCCGTAGGAGTCCAGCAGCTTCCGCCAGGAGCGGTGGATGGCGTGCACCCCGTCCTGGTCGAAGAACGGCAGCACCTGGGCGCCGATCAGCTTGGCCTGCTCGCTGCGCCCGATGTCGGGCAGCCCCGCGGCCTTGACCATGCCGTGCGCGACGTCGATCCGGAAGCCGTCCACGCCGAGGTCCAGCCAGAAGCGCAGGATGGACTCGAACTCCTCCCGCACCTCCTCGTTGTCCCAGTTGAGGTCCGGCTGCTCGGGGGCGAAGAGGTGCAGGTACCACTCGCCGGGGGTGCCGTCCGGGCCGCAGGTGCGGGTCCAGGCCGGGCCGCCGAACACCGACTCCCAGTCGTTCGGCGGCAGTTCGCCGCCGCTGCCCTTGCCGGGCCGGAAGTGGTAGCGGTCCCGGGAGGCCGCGCCCGCCCCCTCCGCGAGCGCGGCCCGGAACCACACGTGCTGGTCCGAGGTGTGATTCGGGACGATGTCCACGATCACCTTGAGTCCGAGCTCGTGCGCCGTGCGCACCAGGTCGTCCGCGTCCGACAGGGAGCCGAACAGCGGGTCCACGGCACGGTAGTCGGCGACGTCGTACCCGCCGTCCGCCTGCGGCGAGGCGAAGAACGGGGTGAGCCACACGGCGTCCACCCCGAGCTCCGCGAGGTACGGCAGCCGCTCCCGGATGCCGCGCAGGTCACCGATGCCGTCGCCGTCGCTGTCCGCGAACGAGCGCACGTACACCTGGTAGATGACGGCGCTGCGCCACCACCCCTGGGTGTGCGGCCCGGCCGTCTGCTCGCGGACGGAAGGGGCGAGGTCCTGGGTCATGGTGCGTTCCCCATCGGGTCGGCCCGTCAACGGGCTTCATGTGCAAGGAGTCGGTCGGTCCGGCGCGCCGCGCGGACCGGGGGTACGGGCCGGTCAGCCCTTGGTGCCGCCCGCCGTGAGGCCGGCGACGAGGTGTTTCTGGGCGAAGAAGAACATCAGGCCCGCCGGCACGGTGATCAGCACCGAGGAGGCCGTCATCAGGCCCCACTCGGCCCGGTGCGGGCCGACGAAGGTCTGCAGTCCGACGGCGAGGGTGTAGTTCTCCTCGCTGGACATGAACTGGGTGGCGTAGGCGACCTCGCTCCACGCCGTGATGAAGGAGTAGAACGCGGTGACCGCCAGGCCGGGCCGGGCCAGCGGCACGATCAGCCGCCAGAAGGTGCCGAACGGGGTGAGCCCGTCGACCCGCCCCGACTCGTCGATCTCCGCGGGCACGGTGTCGAAGTACCCCTTGAGCATCCAGGCGCAGAACGGCACCGACACCGAGCAGTAGGTGAGGGTCAGCCCGCCGTAGCTGTCCAGCAGCCCCAGCTTCCCCAGGGTGTTGTACAGCGGCACGATCAGCACCGCGACCGGGAACATCTGGAACATCAGGAACGACCACATCAGGGACTTGTGGCCGGGGAACCGCATCCGGGACACCGCGTACCCGGCGCTGGCCGAGATGAGCACCCCGACCACGGTGGTGCCGCCCGCCACGACCAGCGAGTTGCCGAACCAGGTCAGGAACTCCGTCTCGCCCAGCACCCGGCTGTAGTTGCCCAGCGAGAAGCCGGACATCTCCATCGGATGCGTCCAGCCGTTCTCCCCGCGCAGCGACACCAGGACGATGAAGACCACCGGGAACAGCGCGATCAGCGCGGCCAGGGCGAGGGCGGTGTGCAGGGCGACCGACGAGGCCCGGGAGCGCTCCCCGCGGCCCCGGACGCGTACGGCTGTGGTGCTCATCGGGCGGTCTCCTGACGGGTCGACATCCTGCGGTAGAAGACGGAGAAGACGAGCAGCAGGGAGAGGATGACCATGCCGTAGGTGGCCGATCCCGCGTAGTCGCGGACCCCCTGGAACGCCAGCCGGTAGGCGTAGGTCACCAGGATCTCGCTCTCGGTGCCGCCGGCCTGCCCGATCACCAGGTAGATGATCGGGAACATGTTGAAGGTCCAGATGGTGCCCAGCAGGATGACGGTGCTGCTGACCGGGCGCAGGCCTGGCAGGGTGACGTTGCGGAACCGCTGCCAGGGCGACGCCCCGTCCATCTCGGCCGCCTCGTGCAGCTCCCGGGGTATGGACTGCAGACCGCCGAGGATCGCCACCATCATGAACGGCACGCCAAGCCACGTGTTGACCCCGATCACCGAGATCTTCTGGATCACCGGGTCGCCCAGCCAGTCCACCGGGCCCGCCCCGACCTTGGCCAGCAGGGCGTTGAGGACGCCGTTCTGGCTGTTGTACATCAGCTTCCAGGCGAACGCGGCGACGAACGCCGGAACCGCCCAGGGCAGGATCAGCAGCACCCGGTAGAGGGAACGGCCCTTCAGCGGCCGGTTGAGCAGCATCGCCAGCCCCAGACCGATGCCGTAGTGCAGGAACACACAGCTCGCGGTCCAGATCACCGTCCAGCCCAGCCGCGGGTAGAACGACCCCTCCGTGCCGGAGAGGATGTTCCAGTAGTTCTCCAGCCCCACGAACGAGTAACTGGCCGGCACCTCGAAGGTGCCGATGGTGCGGCCGATGTTGGCCTCGTTCGCGTCGGTGAACGACAGGTAGAGGCCGCGGCCGAGCGGATACCCGACGAGCACGGCCAGCACCACCACGACGGGCAGCACCATCGCCCAGGCGTACCAGTGGGTGTCGAACGAGCGCCGGGCCCGGGTGAGCGGCCCGGGGCGCGGGCTGCGCTCCGGGGGCCGGGTGCTCCCGGCACCGGCGGTGCTCCGGGGCGGGGTGAC
Organism: Streptomyces sp. NPDC002055; assembly: GCF_040296705.1. NCBI lineage: Bacteria > Bacillati > Actinomycetota > Actinomycetes > Kitasatosporales > Streptomycetaceae > Streptomyces > Streptomyces sp. NPDC002055. The sequence continues at coordinate 6,094 of NZ_JBEOXS010000086.1, read as the reverse complement.
GGCTGTGGTCATGGCTCCACGGCTTTCTGCGGGTTCTGCGAGCGGGGCGGGTGGGAACCGGCTCGGCCGGCCGGGCGCGTGAGGTCCGCCCACGCGAGCGGGGTGGACCCCCGGCCGGCCGAGCCGGAGACTGTCACTCGCCGGTCTTGTAGTCCTTGATCAGCTTGGTCCGCCACTCCTTCGCCAGGGCGTCGAGCCCGGCCTTCGGCGACATCTGGCCGCGCAGGATCTTCACGTAGTGCTGGTCGTAGGCGACGAAGAGATCACCGACACCCGGGATGGCCGGACGCGCCTTGGAGGTGGCGAGCGCGTCCTGGAAGGCCTTCTTCACCGGGTCGGCCGTCACCGCCGCCGTGTACGCCGACGTGCGGGTCGGCAGGGTGCCGAGCTCGGTGGCGGTGTACTCCTGGCTCTTCTTGGACGTCATGAACTTCACGAAGAGCAGCGAGGCGTCGAGGTTCTTCGTCCCCCGGTAGACGGTGTAGTTGTGGCCGCCGATGGGGGCCGCGCCCCGGCCCGAGGAGCCGGCCGGGATCGGGGCGATGCCCAGGTTCTTCTTGTCCTCGAACGCCTTGCCGGTGTAGTCCTCGGCCGTCGACCAGGGGCCGTTGACGACCATGGCGACCTTGCCGTCCTTGAAGGCGGTCTGCATGTTGACGTAGCCGTCGGTGGTGGCCGGCTTCAGCGAGACACCGGACTTCACCATCTTCAGGGCCGTCTCGATGCCCTTGACGGCCTCGGGGGAGTTCACGGTGATCTTCTTGCCCTTGACGTCGAGCATGTCACCGCCCTCGCCGTAGACGAACGGCAGGGAGAAGTAGCCCTCGGGGTTGAGCTGGGTGCCCGCGACCCCGGTCCTCTTCTTGATCCTCTTCGCGGTCTCGGTGAACTCCTCCCAGGTGGCCGGGGGCTTGCTGATCCCGGCCTTCTTGAAGAGCTCCTTGTTGTAGAGGAGACCCAGGGTGTCGGTGACCTGCGGGACGCCGACGGTCTGCCCCTTGTAGCGGGCGGTCGACAGCGGCCCCGGCAGGTAGTCCGCCTTGCCGTCCAGAGCGACGGTGCCGTCCAGCGGCTGGAGCAGCCCGAGGTTGGCGAAGCCGGCGGTCCAGCCGACGTCGGTGCGCATCACATCGGGTGCGCCCTTCCCGGCCTGGGCGGCGGTCTTGAACTTCTGCTCGGCGGCGTCGAAGGACACCGGCACCCGCTTGACCTTGATCTTCGGGTACTTCTTCGCGAAGTCGGCGATCAGCTTCTCGTACGCCGGGCCCTCGGCCTCGTTGGAGGTGTCCCACCAGGTGACGGTGCCGGACACGCTGCCCGGGTCCTTGGCGGCCTTCGAGCCGTCGCCGCCGGCGCCGGCCGTGTCCCCACCGCAGGCCGTCGCCGCCAGAGCCAGCACGCCGGCCACCGCGGCGACCGATATGCCTCGACGCATATGGATCTCCTCAATGAGTGTGACCCGGCGAGTCCCTGGGTGGTCCGGGCTGGGCAGGAACGTAACAGGCTGAAATCTCTTGCGAAAGACCTTGCAACGAGAAAACGGCGTGATTTCACCGTTGTGACCTCCCTGTGTCCCGGGGGTTGACCCCGCAGGTCGGGGCTCGTACGGTCTCGACCGCAGCACGGCGGCTGCCGTCTTGCTGCAAGAACCATCACTCAATGGCCTTACGGGCAGGGCGCGTTGCCGCAAGGCTGCACCGTCACCCCCCCACCTCCCGAAGGAGGAGGCCCCCCACATGGCCAGTACCGTCAGCAGGTCTCTCGCCGTCGCCCTCGCCGTCACGGCGGGGGTGGCGACCGCCGTCGTCGCCCCGGGCACCGCCCCGCGGGCGCAGGCGTCCCCGCCGGGGGACAAGGACGTCACCGCCGTCCTCTTCGAGTGGCGTTTCGACGACGTCGCCCGGGAGTGCCGGAAGACCCTCGGCCCCGCCGGATACGGCGCCGTCCAGGTCTCACCGCCCCAGGAGCACATCCGGGGAGCCCAGTGGTGGACCTCGTACCAGCCCGTCGGTTACAGGATCGCCGGGCGGCTCGGCGACCGCGCCGCCTTCCAGGAGATGGTCGGCGCCTGCCACTCCGCGGGTGTGAAGATCGTCGCCGACTCCGTGATCAACCACATGTCCGCCGGCGCCGGAACCGGCACCGGCGGCACCGCCTACACCAAGTACGACTACCCCGGCACCTACCGCCCGCAGGACATGGACGACTGCCGGTCGGAGATCGGCGGCTACGGCGACCGGGCCGAGGTGCAGAACTGCGAACTCTCCGGCCTCGCCGACCTCGACACCGGCGAGGAGCACGTCCGCTCCCGCATCGCCGGCTACCTGAACGACCTGCTCTCCCTCGGCGTCGACGGCCTGCGGATCGACGCCGCCAAGCACATACCCGCCACCGACCTCGCGGCCGTCAGGAAGAAGCTGAAGGACCCGGACGCGTACTGGAAGCAGGAGGTGATCCACGGCGCCGGGGAGGCCGTCTCCCCCGACGAGTACCTCGGCACCGGCGACGTCCAGGAGTTCCGCTACGCCCGCGACTTCAAGCGGGTCTTCACCGGCGAACAGCTGTCGTACCTGAAGAACTACGGCGCCGGCTGGGGCTTTCTGGACAGCGGCAAGGCCTCGGTCTTCGTCGCCAACCACGACACCGAGCGCGCCGGCGACACCCTCAGCTACAAGGACGGCGCCGACTACACCCTGGCGCACGTCTTCATGCTGGCCTGGCCCTACGGCTCCCCGGACGTCCACTCCGGCTACGAGTGGTCCGACAAGGACGCCGGACCGCCCAACGGCGGCTCGGTGAGGGCCTGTTACGCCGACGGCTGGAAGTGCCAGCACGCCTGGCCCGAGATCGCCCGCATGGTGGGCTTCCGCAACACCGTGCGCGGCACCGCCGTCACCCACTGGTGGGACAACGGCAACGACGCCATCGCCTTCGGGCGGGGGAACAAGGGCTTCGTCGCCGTCAACCACGAGAAGAAGGCCCTGTCCCGGACCTTCACCAGCTCGCTCCCCGCAGGCGACTACTGCGATGTGCAGAGCGGGCGGAACGTCACCGTCGACGGCTCCGGAAAGTTCACCGCCACCCTCGGCGCCGACACCGCGCTCGCCCTGCACACCGGGGCGCGCCGCTGCTGACCGCCTGAACCGCCCGGCAACCGATCCGGCCGCCCGGCGCGCGCCCGCGCACCGGGCGGCCTCCCCGTATCCCCTCGAGGAGACCGTCCCGTGATCCGCCCCTCCCTGCGCAGAACGGCGGCCGTCGTCGCGGCCGCCCTGTGCGCGGCCCTCGCACCGGCCGTCCCGGCCACCGCCGCACCGGACCTGGACCTCGGCGCCTCCCAGGCCCAGTGGATCGACCGCTCCACCGTGGTCTGGAAGGAGCAGGCCACCGGCACCGCCACCCGGCAGCTCGTCCACGCCCCGCGCGGCGGCCTCACCGTCGAGGACGGCGACCTGTCCGACGCGGGCCACCGGCTCCGGCTGACCCCCTCCGCCCTGACCGACGCACAGCGCGCGAAGTACCCGCATCTGAAGGACTATCCGGCCTTCACCGTCGACCCGCGTGACCGCGACCGGGTCCGCGCCGCCCTCCGCGGCCAGCTCGTCGCCACCCAGCGGTCCGCGTCCGGCGAACTGCTGGCCGCGACCGGCGTCCAGATACCCGGCGCCCTCGACGACCTCTACGGAACGGACGCCGCCCGCACCACGCTCGGCCCGGTCTTCACCGGCGGCCGCCCCACCCTCTCCGTCTGGGCTCCCACCGCCCGCGCCGTCGCCCTCGAACTCGGCGGCCGGACGCACCGCATGCACCGCGATGCCCGCACCGGCGTCTGGTCCGTGACCGGCCCGAAGAGCTGGGCGGGCGAGCCCTACCGTTACGCGGTGACCGTCTGGGCCCCGACCGTGCGGAAACTCGTCACCAACCGGGTCACCGACCCCTACTCCACCGCCCTGACCACCGACTCCCGCCGCAGCCTCGCCGTCGACCTGGACGATCCCCGGCTCGCGCCCCCGGGCTGGTCCGCACTGCGCAAACCCGCCCCCGTGCCCCTGCGCGCCGCCCGGATCCAGGAACTCCACATTCGCGACTTCTCCGTGGCCGACCGCACCAACCGGCACCCCGGCGGCTACCTGGCCTTCACCGACCGGCGCTCCGCCGGCGTCCGGCACCTCCGGAAACTCGCCGAGGCCGGGACCTCGTACGTCCACCTCCTCCCGGCCTTCGACATCGGCACCATCCCCGAGCGCCGCCGGGACACGCCCGACTGCGACCCGGCCGCCCACCCCGCCGACTCCGAGCAGCAGCAGGAGTGCGTCACCCGGGGCGCCGCCGACGACGCCTACAACTGGGGCTACGACCCGCTGCACCACACCGTCCCCGAGGGCTCCTACGCCACCGACCCCGACGGCCCCCGCCGCACCGTGGAGTTCCGCCGCATGGTGCAGGCCCTCAACCGCACCGGGCTGCGCACCGTGATGGACGTCGTCTACAACCACACCGTGGCCGGCGGGCAGCACAACACGTCGATCCTGGACCGGATCGTCCCCGGCTACTACCAGCGCCTCCTGGCCGACGGCTCGGTCGCCACCTCCACCTGCTGCGCCAACACCGCGCCCGAACACACCATGATGGGCAAACTCGTCGTCGACTCGGTCGTCACCTGGGCCAGGCAGTACAAGGTCGACGGCTTCCGCTTCGACCTCATGGGCCACCACCCGAAGGCGAACATCCTCGCCGTCCGCAAGGCCCTCGACGCGCTCACCCCCGCCGAGGACGGCGTCGACGGCAAGAAGATCGTCCTCTACGGCGAGGGCTGGAACTTCGGCGAGGTCGCGGACGACGCCCGCTTCCCCCAGGCCACCCAGCGGAACATGGCCGGCACCGGCATCGCCACCTTCAGCGACCGGGCGCGCGACGCGGTCCGCGGCGGCGGCCCGTTCGACGAGGACCCGCGGGTGCAGGGATTCGCCTCCGGTCTCTTCACCGACCCCAACGGCTCACCCGCCAACGGCACCCGCGCCGAACAACGGGCACGGCTCCGCCACGCCCAGGACCTCATCAAGGTCGGCCTCACCGGCAACCTCGCGGACTTCACCTTCACCGACTCCTCCGGCACCCGCGTCAAGGGCTCGGACGTCGACTACAACGGCGCCCCCGCCGGCTACGGCCGGGCTCCCGGCGACGCCCTCGCCTACGCCGACGCCCACGACAACGAGACGCTCTACGACGCCCTGGCCTTCAAACTCCCGCAGCGCACCACCGGCGCGGACCGGGCCAGAACGCAGGTCCTGACCATGGCCACCGCCGCCCTCTCCCAGGGCCCGGCGCTCTCCCAGGCCGGCACCGACCTGCTGCGCTCCAAGTCGCTGGACCGCAATTCCTTCGACAGCGGCGACTGGTTCAACGCCATCCACTTCGGCTGCGGCCCGGCGGCCAACGGCTTCGGCCGCGGCCTGCCCCCGGCGGCGGACAACAAGGCCAAGTGGCCCTACGCCAAACCACTCCTCGCGGACCCGGCCCTCCGCGCGACCTGCCCGGACATCCGCGCGGCCGGGGCCGCCTACCGCGACCTGCTGCGGATCGCCACCAGCGAGAAGTCCTTCCGCCTGGCCACGACCGACGCCGTCCAGTCGGACCTCTCCTTCCCGCTCTCGGGCACGGAGGAGACCCCGGGCGTGATCACCATGCGCCTCGGCACGCTCCTGGTGATCTTCAACGCCTCCCCGGACCGCCAGGAACAGCACCTCACCACGGCCCGCCCGTACCGCCTCCACCCCGTCCAGGCCCACGGCAGCGACCCGGTCGTGAAGACCGCAACCCACACCCACAACACCTTCACGGTCCCGGCCCGCACGGTCGCGGTGTTCCGGGCGGACTGACAACGGAGCCGTAAAGCCACTCACGGACGGGAAGGGGGCGGGCCGAACCAGCGACACCGTTGACAGCCCGTTCCGGAGGGAAAGCCGCCGACGAGACGGGAGGGGGCCGGGGCCGGAGGGGTGGGGGGTTCCGGAAGCTTCCGTGTATTTGTGGGCCGCCAGGCCCGTAAATATACGTTCCGGAACCCCCCCCCCCCCCGGTCCCCGCACCCCGC
>NZ_JBEOXS010000085.1:0-25627 GCF_040296705.1 Streptomyces sp. NPDC002055 | reverse complement strand
CTTCATCGAACAGGGCGGCCACTCGCTGCTCGCACTGGCCGTCGTCGACGACCTGTACGAGGAGCTCGGGGTCGAGCTGCCCCTGGCGGAGTTCTCGATCACCCAGTCGGCGCCCGCCACCACACTCATCTCGTGCTCGACCACGACCACCGAGTGCCCGGCGTCCACCAGCCCGTGCAACTGCCGCATCAGCAGCTCCACATCCGCCGGATGCAGGCCCGTCGTCGGCTCGTCCAGCAGGTACACGGTGTGGCCGCGGCGGGTCCGCTGGAGTTCCGAGGCGAGCTTGATGCGCTGCGCCTCGCCGCCCGACAGTTCAGTGGCGGGCTGGCCGAGCCGCAGATAGCCCAGGCCCACCTCCTGGAGGGTGCGCAGGCTGCGGGCGGCGGGGCGGACGTCCTCGAAGAAGGCGACCGCGGTGTCCACGGTCATGTCCAGCACCTCGGCGATGGTCCGGTCCCGGTAACGGACCTGCAGCGTCTCCTCGTTGTACCGGGCGCCGTGACAGGTGGGGCACGGCGCGTACGTACCGGGCAGGAACAGCAGCTCCACGGCCACGAACCCTTCGCCCTGGCAGGTCTCGCACCGCCCGCCCGCGACGTTGAACGAGAACCGGCCGGCCGCGTAGCCGCGCGCCCGGGCGTCGTCGGTGGCCGCGAACACCTTGCGCACGGAGTCGAACAGGCCCGTGTAGGTGGCCAGGTTGGAGCGTGGGGTGCGGCCGATCGGCTTCTGGTCCACCTGCACCAGCCGGTCCACGGCCGCCACGCCTTCGGCCGTCACTCCGGCGCTCGCGTCCTCGCCGTCCGGCTCCGCGTCGCCGTCGTCCTCGCCGTCCGGAGCGGGCCGGGTGGGGCCGAGGTGGCGCTGGAGTACGGCGGCCAGGACCTGCCCGACCAGCGTCGACTTGCCCGAGCCGGACACCCCGGTGACCGCGGTGAAGACGCCCAGCGGCAGTTCGGCGTCCACGTTCCGCAGGTTGTGCCGGTCGATGCCGCGCAGCCGCAGCCGACCGGACGGTTCGCGCGGGGTCCGGCCCGCGGCCGGGTCCGGGCCGGTGGCGAACAGGAACCGGCGGGTGGCCGACTCCTCGACCTGGGCCAGCGCGTCCACCGGCCCGCTGTGCAGCACCCGGCCGCCGTGCTCGCCCGCGTGCGGACCGACGTCGACGATCCAGTCCGCCCGGCGCACCACCTCCATGTCGTGCTCGACGACGTAGACCGAGTTCCCGGCCTCCAACAGCCGCAGCAGCACCGTCAGCAGCGCCTCGGTGTCGGCCGGATGGAGTCCGGCGGACGGCTCGTCCAGCACGTACACGACGCCGAACAGGCCCGAGCGCAGCTGGGTGGCCAGCCGCAGCCGCTGGAGCTCGCCGGGGGAGAGGGTCGGCGTCGTGCGGTCCAGGCTCAGATAGCCGAGCCCCAGCTCGGTGATCACCCCGACCCGGGCGGCGAGGTCCGCGCAGAGCGTCTCGGCGACCCGGCGGCGCGGCTCGTCGGCCTCCTCCGCCCACCGGCCCTCGCCGACCGGCCGCAGCACCTCGGCGAGCGACGCCAGGGGCAGCGCGTTCAGCTCGGCGATGGTGTGCCCGGCGAAGGTGACGGCGAGGGACTCCGGCCGCAGCCGGCTGCCGTCGCAGTCCGGACAGCGCGAGCTCTCCAGGAAGCGTTCGGCCCGCGCCCGCAGGGTGGCGCTCCGGGAGTCGGCGAAGGTGTGCATCACATGGCGCCGGGCGCCGACGTACGTCCCCTGGTAGGGCCGCTGGATGCGCCCGGCCTCCCGCACCGGATGCACCGTCACCACCGGCTGCTCGTCGGTGAACAGGATCCAGTCCCGGTCCTGCTGCGGCAGCTCCCGCCAGGGCCGGTCGATGTCGTACCCCAGCGTCCGGAGCACATCGCGCAGGTTCTTGCCGTGCCACGCCCCGGGCCAGGCGGCGATCGCACCGTCCCGGATGCTCAGCGACGGGTCCGGGACGAGCAGTTCCTCCGTCGTCCGGTGCACGGTGCCCAGGCCGTGGCAGGCCGGGCAGGCGCCGGCCGCGGTGTTGGGGGAGAACGCGTCGGAGTCCAGCCGCTCCGCCCCCGGCGGGTAGCTGCCGGCCCGGGAGAACAGCATCCGCAGCGTGTTGGAGAGCGTCGTCACCGTGCCGACGTACGACCGCGAGGTGGGCGCCCCGCGCCGCTGCTCCAGGGCGACCGCAGGCGGCAGCCCCAGGATGTCGTCCACCGCGGGCGCCCCCACCTGGTGGATCAGCCGGCGGGCGTACGGGGCGACGGACTCGAAGTAGCGCCGCTGCGCCTCCGCGTAGATCGTGCCGAAGGCCAGCGAGGACTTGCCGGAGCCGGAGACCCCCGTGAAGACGGCCAGCACATCCCGGGGGATGTCCACGTCGACCCGGCGCAGATTGTGCTCACGGGCGCCGCGTACACGGACGAACGGGTCATGGGCCGGGGTGCTCATCGGTCTCCGCAGGGGCTCGGGGAGGGGCGGTGGCCGGCCGTCCGGTACCGGCTCCGCCGGGCAGCCCCACGACGCGGGCCAGCCGCCGGTACGAGTCCAGCTCCCGCCGACGGTCGTAGGTGCTCGTCGTCACCAGCATCTCATCGGCCGCGCTGCGGGCCAGCAGCTTCTCCAGCGCCTCGGCCACGTCGGGCCCGGTGCCGTGCAGATGGCCGTGGAGCGCCTCCTCGAACAGTGTGCGCTCGCGGGTGCTCATCCGCAGGTCCAGGATCTCCTCCGGAGGCCGCAGTGGCGGGAACTCCCCGTGGGTGCGCGACCAGGCGGCCGACCACGCCTCCGGCAGCAGCAGCCGCCACGCCTCCTCGGCGGTCCCGGCGACGGCGACCGTGCCGGACAGCACCACATACGGCTCCGCCGACCGGGCCGAGGGCCGGAACCGCTCCCGGTAGCGGTCGATCGTCCGCAGCATCGCGTCCTCGCCCCGCACGGCCGCGATGACCAGCGGCAGCCCGAACGCCGCCGCGTGATCGGCCCCGGCGCCGGTCGCCAGGACGAAGGCCGGCACCCGCAGCCCCTCGGCCGGCCGGGCGTGCACCTGCGGATGCGCGGTCTGCTCCCCGGTGAAGTAGCCGAGCAGCTCCGCCAGCCGGGCCGGGAAGTCCTCGGCGTCCTCCCTGCCCCGGCCGAGCGCCCGGCGGATCCCGTCGGTGAACCCGACCGACCGGCCGAGGCCCATGTCGATCCGGCCGGGGAAGAGCGACTCCAGGACGCCGAACTGCTCGGCGACGACGAGCGGCTGGTGGTTGGGCAGCATGACCCCGCCGGTGCCGACCCGGATACGGGAGGTGGCCGCGGCGACGGCCGCCGCCAGCACGGTCGGCGCCGAACCCGCCACCCCGGGCACGCTGTGGTGCTCCGACACCCAGAACCGGTGGTAGCCCAGGGCCTCGGCCTGCTGCGCGAACCGCACGGTGTCGCGCAGCGCCTGTTCGGGCGCCTGCCCCTGGCGGGTGCGGGAGCGGTCCAGTACGGAGAACCGGGTGGTGGCGAGTGCGGAGGTCACCTCTGCGTCAACGCCCCGGGGCCGTGAGGATTCCCGGGGCGTGGACGGCGGCGCCGCGCGCGGGCGGTGTGAGCACCGGAAGGAGGCGGGGGCGGCGGCACGAGGGCCGGAGCGGGCCGCGGTCGGCAGCGGGCCCCGGATGAAAACGGCCCGTCCGCGGGTCCGCCGCGGCCGGCCGCCGGGCACCCGACCGGCCGCGCCGTCGCGCAACCGGACCGCCGTCGCCCAACCGCACTGCCGCCGCGGACCGCCGGCACGGGCCCCCACAGGCCCGCGCCGGCGGTCGGTCACTCCGCGACGTGCACCGCGGCCCCGCCCACGTACGTCCGCACGCACCGGATGCCGTGCAGCTCCCGCGGGTCCACCTCGAACGGGTCGCGGTCCAGGACCGCGATGTCCGCGAGCCGCCCGGGGGCGAGGACACCGGCCTCGTCCTGGTGGTTCACCCAGGCCGACCCCGCCGTGTACGCGGCGAGCGCGTCGGTGAGGGCGAGGCGTTGGTGCGGCAGGAACGGCGGACGGAGCACGGGCTCCCCCAGCTCCTCCGGCCAGATCTGACGGTTCACGGCGACGTGGATGCCGTGCATCGGGTCGGGGCTGGAGACGAACCAGTCGCTGCCCGCCGCGAGCATCGCGCCCGCCGCGTGGAGCGCGCCGAACGGGTACTGGAGGGCGCCGCGCTCGGCGCCGAGGAAGGGCAGCGTGAGGTCGTCCATGGCGGGCTCGTGGGCGGCCCACAGCGGCTGGATGTTGGCGGTGGCGCGCAGGGTGCGGAAGCGCGGGATGTCGTCGGGGTGGACGACCTGGAGGTGCGCGAGGTGGTGCCGGTTGCCGGTGTGGCCGTTGGCGGCGACGGCGGCTTCCAGCGAGTCCAGGGCCTCGCGGACCGCGCGGTCGCCGAGGGCGTGGAAGTGCATCTGGAAGCCTTCGGCGTCCAGCCGGACCGCGGCCTCGCGCAGCAGGGCCGGGTCGACCATGGACAGCCCGCGGTTGTCGCCGGGGCAGCCGCACGAGTCCAGGTAGGGCTCCAGCAGGGCGGCGGAGAAGTTCTCCACCACGCCGTCCTGCATGATCTTCACGGTGCCCGCGGTGAACCGCCGCCCGCCCTGCGCGGCCGCCCTCGCCCGCCGCGCGATCAGCGACTCGATCTGCTCCAGGCCCGCCTCCCGGTCCCACCAGAGGGCGGCGCGGACGCGGGCGGTGAGCGAACCGTCGGCGTCGGCGGCCAGGTAGGTGTCGAGCGGGTCGGGGTAGCCGCCGTACGCGCCGACCAGGGCGTCCTGCCAGCCGGTGATGCCCAGGGAGTGCAGGAGCGTCTGTGCGGCGAGGAGTCCGGCGCGGGCCCTTTCGGGGGTGACCGGCGGGGTGCGGTCGCCGACCAGGCCCATGGCGCCCTCGTGCAGCACACCGGTCGGCTCGCCGTCCGCGTCGCGTTCGATCCGGCCGTCGGCCGGGTCCGGGGTGTCGCGGTCGATGCCGGCCAGGGCGAGCGCGCGGGCGTTGGCCCAGGCGGAGTGCCCGTCGCGCACCGGGAAGTACGCGGGCCGGTCCGGCACCACCTCGTCCAGCACGCCGCGCGGCGGGAGCCCGCCCGGGAACGCGTCGAACGACCAGCCGCTGCCGACGATCCACTCCTCCTCCGGGTGCGCCTCCGCGTACCCGCGGATGGTCCTGCGGTACGCGTCCACGTCCCGCCCGTCGGACAGGTCGCAGCCGAGCATCCCGAGGCCCGCGATCACCGGGTGCACATGCGCGTCGGTGAACCCGGGAAGCGCGAACCGCCCCTCCAGGTCGACGACTTCGGTACGGGGCCCGGCCAGCTCGCGGATCTCCCGGTCGCTGCCGACCGCGGTGATGCGGTCGCCGGTGACCGCGAGCGCCGAGGCGCGGTCGCGGGCCGGTCCGGCGGTCCAGACGGTGCCGTTGAGGAGGACGAGATCGGGGGCGGTGCTCATGCGGAGACTCCAGGAGTGGTGGACGTGGACGGGGATTGGGACGCGGATGCCGGTGCGGGGGCGGGCGCGAGCGGGGGCGCCGGCCGGGTGAAGTAGGCGGCCTTGCGGCGGTAGCGGGTCCAGAGAGCGGCCGGGACGCCGAGGAGGACGGTGCCGAGCGGCAGGGCCGTGAGGAAGCGCCCGTTCTCCGGGTCGACGGCCAGGTGGTCGACGGACGTCCACTGCTGGTACGCGACCAGGCCGCCGAGGAGGAGCAGCGCCGTCCCGCCGAGCGCGGGCAGCACGCCCACGACGAGGATGTCGCGGAGGCGCCCGCCGCGCAGCTCGTGCCGGAAGGTGACCATGCAGGCCCAGCCCCCGATGCCGTACAGCAACGACACCAGGATGCCGACCGAGTTGACGACGGCCAGGACGACGTCGGAGAGCTTGCCGATGGCGAGCCCGGCCACGGAGAGGGCGACGGCGAGTCCCGCGGTGCGCAGGGTGGAGGTGACCGGGGTCCGGCGGGTCGGGTGCAGCCGGGCCCAGCTGGGGCCGAGCACCCCGTCGCGGCCCATCGCCAGGGTGAGCCGGGCCCCGGTGATCACCGAGGACTGCATGCAGGCGACGGTGGCGGCGAGCATCGCGGCGGCCGCGGCGATGGCACCGCCGGTTCCGTAGAAGGTGCGGGAGAGTTCGGTGATCCCGGCGAGCGGGTCGGCGAGCCGGCCGGGGGTGAGCGCGTGCAGGAAGCCGGCCGCGCCGACCAGGAACAGCACCAGGGTGACCACGATCGCGATCAGGCCCGCCCGGCCCGAGGACCGCGCCTCGGCGTTCTCCTCGACCACGCTGAAGGCGCTCTCCCAGCCCCAGAACATGTACGCGGCGAGCACCGTCGCGCTGAGCAGGGTGAGCGGGTCGGGGAAGGAGAACGGCGAGAACCAGGACGCCTGTACCGGGGCGGCGTCCCCGCGGACGAAGGCGGTGCCGACGACGGTGAGGACGACCACCGCGGACAGCCCGAGCAGCACCGACTGCACCACGGTCGCGTCCTGCACGTCGCGCACCGCGCCGATCACGATCAGGCCGGTCCACACCAGGCCGGTGAGGGTGATGGCGACCGTCGAATCCGTATGGAACAGCCCTGCCTCGTCGGCGAGTTGGAGGGTGAACCGGCCGGTCAGCTGGCCCGCGTAGGAGAGGAACATGATGTTGGTGGCGACCGTGGTCCAGCCGGCGAGATAGCCGGTCCACGGGCCGAGTGCGCGGCGCACCCAGATGTACGCGGTGCCGCAGTTGGGGTCACGGGCGGCGAGGTGGGCGTAGCCGCCGGACACCGCGAGGATCGGCAGCGCGGCCAGCAGGAACGCGGCGGGCAGCGATGTCCCGGCGACGGCGGCGAGGAAGCCGAGCCCGATGCCGAGGGAGACGGTGGGACTGATGTTGGCCAGCGCGATGATCACGCCGTGGTGGGTGCGGAGGGTTTTGTGGAACTCGTCGTGACGGGGGTCCTGGCTGTCGTCCATGCGCCGTCTCCTCGGTCCGGGGTGAGGGAAGGAAAACGTCCGCCGAGCGATTAAGTCAACAGTGTGGGAAAAATATTTTCCAGGCGGTGGCACGGGGTTGCCCGGGGGCGCCGTCGGCTGATCTCATCGGGTGCATGGCATCGGACGACACGGCGGCGCGCGGCAGGGGGCGGCCGCCCAAGGTGCTGCTCGACGCCCCGATCATCGTGGACGCGGCCCTGGCCCTCTGCGACGAACACGGCGCCGAGGCGCTGACCGTGCGGAAGCTGGCGGCCCGGCTCGGCGTGGACCCGTCGGCCCTGTACCGGCACGTCGCGGACAAGGACGAGCTGCATCTGCTCCTCGCCGACCGGCTCTTCGCGGAGGTCCTGGAGTCCTTCGAACCGACCCCCGGCGACTGGCGGGCGACCCTGCGCGACCTGGCGTTCGGCAGCCGTGAGACGGCCCTGCGGCATCCGGCCGCCGCGGTCGTCGCCACCTACCGGACCACGCGGCGGCCCGCGGAGATGCGGATCGTCGAGCACATCCTGACCGCCTTCGCCGAAGCCGGCTGCGACCCCGAGCAGTCCGCCCTGCTGCACCGTGTCTACGGGGACTTCACCCTCGCCTGGTCCGGTATGGACGCCGCCTTCGCGACCCTCGACCCGGCGGCACAGGCGGGCGACGAGGCCGCCTGGACCCGTGACTACGTGGCGGTCGACCCGTCCCGCCATCCGGCGATCGCGCGCACCTCGGCCCATATGGCGACGATGACGGGCGAGCGGGTGTTCCGGGCGGCACTGGAGGTGCTGCTGGACGGGCTGGAGGCGCGGATCGGGCGGACCGGGCAGGGTTGATCGGGCGGGGCTGATCGGGCAGGGCGGACCGGGCAGGGCGGACCGGCCGGCCGGAGCGGTCGGCCCGGCTGACGAAGGGCGCCGGGGAGTTCCTCCGGCATGGGCGCACGCACCTTCGGCGCCTGCGCTTCGGCCTCTTGTGTCTTCGGCGCCTGCCCGTGTGCCCATGACGGCCGGGCCCGTCGCCGTAGTGGCGTCGACGCATTCCCGCCCTGCTGCTCGAGGAATCTGCCGTGACGCGCCCCTGAAGCGGCCCCTCGGCCGCGCCCGAAAGGTGTCCCGACCCGGCGGATGCCCGGCGGGATCTCGCGGCCCCACCGCTCCTCCATTCCATCCGAGCATTCGAGGCCGGCGAGTTTTCGCAGGTCACAGACGGTGGGATCGTTCGAGTGTCCCCGATGGGCCGACAGATCTGGCCAGGGGGACGAAGCTCGGAGCAAGCTTCGGTCATCCCCGAACGCCGCCGACGGACACCGGCCGGATGGCGTTTCGGGCCATGCACCTGTGACGAATCGGATCAGCCATGTCTGCCTTCATCGGGCGTAGCCGCCTGCTCGCGGCCACCACGGTCGTCGACCTCGCCGCACACGACGCGCAGTTCACCCGGGCGGCACACCCGTCGATCGTGTTACCGCTCCGGCGGTCTCCCGCCGGCTCACGGCCGCGAGCCGCCGGACCGCGGCCCGGTTCGTCACGCCCCCGCAGCGCCGCCGAAGGGCTCCGCGCCGCCACCGCACCCTCGGGATGCGGGCGGGCGGACACGCCGTCACCATGGCCGATTCCCTCCCCGAGGGCGCCCGGGCGGCACTCGGCAAGATCCGCCGCGGAGCCAGGGCTCACTAATATGACCCGAACGGGGCACCGCGAAGGGGCGACGTATGTGCGGAAGTGACTGCGCAATAGGTGAAGCAGGGATGACAGGACTCTGTGAACGAGGGCTGAAGGCCTACGAGTCCGCGATCAACGAGGGGGGCGTCTCCGGGGGCGTCCCCGAGTGCGTCCTCGGGCTGGGTCTGCTGCGCCCCGACCCGGAACAGGCCGGCAGGTTTCTCGCGGTCTCCCCGGATGTCGCCTACGCGAACACGGCGCGGCCCATCGAACGCACCATTCAGAGCCATCAGAACGCGTTAGCTGATGTCCTGCTGGCCATCGACGGGATTCGCCACATCCACAGCAAGGCCCACCGGCAGCGGGTGGCCCCGGTGGAGCTGCTGGACGATCCTGCCCTGATCGCTGCCGCGCTGGAGCGGGCCGTCCAGTCGTGCCAGGAGGAGCTGATCACCGCGCAGCCCGGCGGCGGCCGGTCTCCCCAACTGCTCAGGCAGGCACTGGAACGGGATCTGGAGCTCAATGAACGGGGCGTCGTGCAGCGGACGCTGTACCAGCACACCGTGCGGACGCACGGCCCCACGATGGCCTACATCGAGCGGGTGACGGAAGTGGGGGCGCAGGTCAGAACGCTGGACGAGGTGTTCGACCGGGTCATCATCTGCGACCGGAGAATCGCGTTCATCCCGGGCGAGGGCGACCGCAGCGCGTCGGCGCTCACCGTGCGGCACCCCGGGCTGGTCAACTACCTGGCCACGATGTTCGAGTACATGTGGGCGCGTGCCCGGTCCGTCGACCCGAGGACCGTGACCCAGCGGTCGCCGCTCATCAGCAACGAGATCCGCAGCGCGGTGCTCCGGCTCATGGTGGACGGGTTCACGGACGAGGCCATCGCCAAGCGGCTGGGCATGAGCGTGCGCACGGTGGCCACCCACATCAAGAAGACCTCGGACGCGCTGGGCAGCCGCAGCCGGCCCCAACTGGCCTATCTCATCGGCACCACCGGTCTGCTCTCCGGCCCGGGCAACTCACTGTCCGGCGCCGAGGAGCGGGAGGACGCGTGACCGTGTAGGGGCCCGGGCCCGTCGAGGGCCCGGGCCCCGCGGCCGCATGCGGTCCGCCTCCGCTCCGCGGTCCGCGTTCACCCCGCGGTCCGCGTTCACGCGCCGCTTTCCGTTTCCGGGGCCGCGTCCGTACCCCGCTTCTCGCCCGGGGCCGCGTCCCCGCCCGCTCTCCGCGCACCGTCCCCCAGTCCGCGTCCCCTCCCGGGCCTGCACCAACCGGCCTTCGCTGCGCGGGGATTCGGCCGTCACGGCGCCGGAGCGGGTGCGGGCGAAGCCGGGAGAAGTGACGCTCCTGGGCATGTACGACCTGCCCCGACCCGGGACGGACCCCGCACTCCTGTCCGTTATGTTCCACTTGCATTGATTGGGTCACCTCTTGTCGGCCCTTCATGATTCGGCAATGCAAGTCCTCGCCATTTCCACTTCGGGTCATGAGCGGGGCCGTCCGGATATCGTCAACGACGCGACATCGAACGAGAAAAAGAAATGTGGGATCTCATGCGCAACCTTTTCGCAGTGGCTTGCATCTTCCTTCTGGCGATAGTTGGCCTGTCGACGCAGAACCTGCACCCGGAGAATTCTTCGGCGGTCCGGGCCGCGGGCAACCAGTCGGACGACTCCGCCTGGGGCTGAGAGCCGCCGACCGGTGAGCCGCCCGACGCAAGGAGAGACGGCCCACCGGTTCGAAGCAGGCCTCGTGAGTGGTTCCGAGGCCCCGGCGGGCGGCGGTACGCCGACGTTCGTACCGGCGGGCGGAGCATGCCGGCAGCGCCCCGGATCACCGGTCCGGAACCCCTGGCGCGGCGCCGCGGCGGAGTCCGCTCACCCCTGGACCCGCCCGCCCGGACCCTCCGACACCATCACCGCCCCCGTCGTCCATGCGCGGGCGAGGCCGGTGGCCGGAAGGCAGGAACGCTCCTGGAGGAGAGCTTCACAGCAACAGGAACAGCCATCCCGACGGGGCGAACAAGGAGGACTGATGCCGACCATAGAGTTCTTCGGCTCATCACGCGAGGAACGGGACGCGCTGGAGCAGCGGGTGCGCGGACTCCTGGCGGGAGAGACGTTCCGCGAGGATTGCGTTTTCGTCACCGCGGCGGATTCCCGCGTCCTCGACTGGCAGGGCCACAGCCGCCCGTTCATCCGCGTCAGCACACGGTCCGAGGCGCGCGCCGACCGCTTTCGGAAACTGCTGCATCACACCTGCGATCTCGAAATCGTCCGTATCGACTTCCGGCCCAAGGCCGATGGTTCACCAGATGAGGGGCAGCACAATGGATGAGGGATTCGAGCTCCGGCTCATCGAGGCACTGCAGCCCGTCCGTGGCTTCGCGCTGGCGCAGGGCCTCTACCACCTGTTCGACAGCGGGCTGTACGACCGCATCGCGGAGGGCCCGCAGGCGGTACCCGAACTGGCCGCGTCCCTGGAACTCGACGCGTCGCGCACCGCCGGATTCCTGCGGTACCTCGCCAACGAGAACTACGTGGCGCTGAGCGGCGACACCGTGACCCTCACGGAGCACGGGCGCGCCCTCGGGCCGTACCGCCCGTGGTACGAGCTGCTCATCGGCGGCTATGCGCAGACGTTCCAGCAGATCACCGACGTCCTGCGGGGCAAGGGCTACGCGTCCCGCGACGGCCGGCTCGTGGGCATCGGCAGCTGCGGAATGAGCGCCTACGACGCGCTGCCGCTCGTCCGTGAGCTGATGTCCGACCTGCCGGCCGCGCCGGCCGCCGTCGTGGACCTCGGCTGCGGCGACGGCACCTTCCTCACCGGCCTGATCGGCGACTCCGGCACCGTCACCGGCATCGGGGTCGACCCGTTCGCCCCGGAGGAGCGGGGAACCGACGGGCTGCGCTTCGTCCGCTCCGGCGCCACCGACTACGTCCGCGACACGGTCGCCCCGGACGCGGAGCCGGACTCCTCGCGGCTCTGCCTCGCCGCGTTCCTGCTCCAGGAGATCCTGGAGCAGGAGGGCCGGGGCGCGGTGGTGGAACTGGTCCGCGCGGCCCTCCGGCACTCCGGTCACCTCGCCATCGTCGAGGTGGACCACCGCCCCGCCGACCCGCAGGTCATGCGGCACGGCCTCGGTCTGGCCTACTACAACCCGTACTTCCTCCTGCACGTCCTCACCGAACAGAAGCTGGAGACCGACCGGTTCTGGCAGGACCTGTTCGAGGAGGCCGGCGCCGCGGTGGTCTCCCGGCGGGTGGCCGACCCGTCCGTGGACTCCACCGGCCTGGAGATCGGCTATCTGCTGACCCGGCGGGAAGGTGCCGCGCAGTGAGCCTGACGCCGCTGGGGCAGCGCCTGGCGACGGTCGCGGCCTCGCCGGAGGAACCCTGGGAGATCCTGGCCGAGAACGTGCCCGTCTGGCCCGACCCGCCCGCCCTGCAGACGGTCGGCTGGGAACTGGACGCCCAGTACGCCCCGAGCCAGGGCACGGACGAGCTGCTGGAGGCGCTGCGCCTGCGGCAGCGGGAACAGGGCGTCGACGTCGGAGCCGAGTCGCTCCTCGTGACCAACGGCGCCTTCGACGGCCTCGGACTGATCGCCCGTCACCTCTCCGGGAACGGCGTGCGGCGCGCGGTGTGCGGCGGCCCCGTCCTGCTGAGCGTCGCCGACCTGCTCGGGTCCGTCGGGCTCGACCTCCAGGTGCTGGACTGGCCCGCCCTCGTCGGGGAGCGCTCCTGGACCGCCCTCGGCCCCGGAGACCTGCTCTACGTCAACTCCCCGCACAACCCGACCGGTGTCTGTCTGGACGAGGCGACGGCCCGCGACCTGATCGCCGCCCAGCGGGAGCGCGGCTTCACGCTCGTCCTCGACCTGGCCTACGACTCCTTCGTCCAGGACCCCGCGGCCTGCGCCGCGCCGCTGGCACTGGTCGAGGACTGGCGCGGCGTCTACGGCCTGAACAGCTTCTCGAAGAACTACGGCGCCCCCGGGCTGCGGGTCGGCTGGATCACCGCCGAACCGCAGGTGGTCTCCTCGCTCACCGCGCGCAT
This sequence comes from Streptomyces sp. NPDC002055, assembly GCF_040296705.1. NCBI lineage: Bacteria > Bacillati > Actinomycetota > Actinomycetes > Kitasatosporales > Streptomycetaceae > Streptomyces > Streptomyces sp. NPDC002055. Next base: position 12,907 of record NZ_JBEOXS010000085.1, on the reverse strand, counting down.
GGAGTGGGAGCGCATCGCCGTGTCGACACGGGCCCAGAACCAGGCCGCCCAGCTGTGCAAACTGGGCAACCAGTCGCTGACGGAGCGGGTGCGGACCGGTCACCGGCTGGTGCTCGACTGGGCGCGGGCGCACGGCATGCGGGTCTCCGCCCCGCAGGGCGGCACGCATGTGTGGGTGGACCCCGGGGTGCCCGACGTGGAGGCGCTGGCGGACGTGCTGATGGCGGAGCACCGGCTCGTCGTCACCACCGGCGCCCACTACCACCCGGCGGACCCCCGCCACATCCGCGTGCCGACCGGTCTCGAACCCGCCGTCCTCACCCGGTCCCTGGAGACCATCGCCGCCGCCGGCGTGCGGCTGCGCCGTACCGCGACGGCCGGCTGACCGTCGCGGCCGGCCGGCAGGATTCCCCGGAGCGGGGCGCAACGGCGCCCCGCGAACGGGCTCCCGGCGGCCTTTGCCCGAATATGGGAACGCTGCATGTTCCCGCAATGCAGATGGCCCGGCCCGCCCGTTCCGGCCGCCCGCCCCGGCGCGCGGCTACGGTGAAGCAGAACCGGCCGATAGGTGCCCGGACCTGCATCGTGGCCTCATATGCGATTCCTTTCCCTGAATGCGCGCCGCATCCGTGCGTCATTCCCCGCAGTGATCCTCGACAGTAAGGACAGACCGTGAAGCATCCCGCCCAGCCCGCAGCACCGGACATCGCCGTCAAGGACTCCGACGGCGAGAAGACCCTGTACATCGACGGTTCGCAGGCCATGCAGGAGTGGGAAGCGCCGCTGATGCGCCGCTCGGCCGAGGTCCTGTGCCGCGACGGAGGCGTATTCCTCGAGTGCGGCCTCGGATTCGGCCTTTCCGCCGTGGCGATCGCGGAGCAGCCGAACGTGAAGAAGCACACCGTCGTCGAGGTCTACGACGAGGTGATCCAGGACTTCAAGAAGTCGGCCCCGAATCTCCCCGACAACCTGGAAATCGTCCACGCGGACTTCTTCGAGTACATCGAGTCGATCCCCACCGGGACCATCGACGGAATCATGCTCGACCCCTGGCTCCCCAAGGCGATGCGGGACGACGCGGAGTGGTGGGACACCCTGATGCGTGAGCAGATCACCCGCGTCCTCGCCCCCGGCGGCCACTTCATGTCGTTCTTCGTGACCGAGCCGAAGCTCGAACCGCGCTGGGAGCCGTACTTCGACGAGATCCTCATCGAGCGGCACGCCTACGACAGCTACTCGACCACCAGCTACCTGGAGGGCAGGCCGTCCGGCATCGCCTACCTCCAGCGCTTCACCAACCGTCACTGAATTCAAGGAGAGAGACATGTCGATCCACTTCACCGGGGTGGCGAGCGACGTCGAGGTCAACATCGGCGGCAAGGCCAAGTACCGGGTGCTCGCCGTCTCCTGGGACGACGAGAAGAACCTTCACCGGTACCTGATCATCGCCAAGGAGCGGCCGATCTGGGTGCCGGAGAGCGACGTCACGGCGTTCTTCCCGGCGCCGGTGACCGAGTAGCGGCCGGGACCGGAAGCCGGTCGGCCGGCCCGTTCTCCCACGGGCCGAGGTCGTGACGGGTGCGGCGGGGGCGGTGAGCACGACGCCCCCGCCGCATTCCTGTGTGCGACCGGCCCGCCCGCTCCTGCCGCACCCGCCCGCATGCTCCGGAAGCCCCCCTTTCCCAGAAGAACCCCTTTTCCGGAAGAGCTCCGACTCGACGAGGATGACCACCATGCCAAGTTCACCGACCGAGGTATCCACGACACTCTTCACACCCGTCGACGAGGAGGCCGCCTACGCCGAAGCCGTCGCGCGGTTCCTCGACTCACCGCGCCCGGACACCGTCCCGGTGTGGGTGGGCGGCCGCGCCGATCTGCTCTCCGCCGTGCGGCTGGCCGCCGGGCTCTACGACGGCATCGCCCGGCCGGAGCCGTACGCGCGGGGCGTGCTCCTGGGCGGCGACGAACTCCCGGCGGGGCTGCGGTCCTTGATGGCACCGCTGGCTCTCCAGTGGCTGGACGAGAAGGAGCTGAGCGGCGAGCTCTTGCAGAGCGCGCCCGGCGGACGGTCCCTGCTGGTCGTGGCGGCCTACCCGCGGCTGACCGCGGACCCGGTCCTGGAGATCGTGCGGCAGGCCGGGCCGGGCGAGGACCGGCGGGTGGCGTTCCTGACCGGCCGGGACGCCGCGTCACTGGCGTGGTTCACCGCCAAGCAGTTCTGCCGCCCCGATCCGGGCGTCGACGCCTCGGGCCTGTTCACCTCCACCGACCGTCCGGAGGCGCTCGGAGCGGTGGAGGTCTACGACGACCGCGCCCTGGAGCGCCGGGACATCGGCGCCGAGCTCCTCGGGAGGCGGTGGCGGCGGGTGCTGCTCCAGGGGCACGGGCGCGACGACTCGGTCAATCTCGCGGACTTCACCGTCTGCGGGCTCAACCCCGAAGCGCCCCGTCGGCCGGATCTGCTCGGGCCGCGCTGCGCCTACGGGCCCGACTGCTACAAGCCCAACGAGAAGCTGATCCCCCTGAACCGGGTCTCCGCCGTCGAGATCGTGCTGAGCTCGTGCAACAACGGTCCGTTCGCCGACGCCGTGGCCTACGACCCCAAGTACCAGCTGATGCTCAACGCGATCGACGGCGCGGCCCGGGACGTCGTGGCGGCGCCCACCGTGCACGACTCGGCCCGCCCCGAGAACACGGCCTGGATGAACGCGGTGGCGGCCGGTTCCCCCTCCGTGACCGGTCTCAACGCCGCGATCTCCGGCGCTCAGCCGGACCCCGCCTACTGGCACTTCGGCATGGCCGACGACCGGGGGAGCGAGCCCCGTCCCGTCCCGCAGGTCCCCGACCCGCTGGTGCTGTCCACGTCCGCCCGGCTGACCGCCTACCTCGCGGGCGGCCTGCTGCCGGAGCGGCACGCGCTGCGCCCCCGGCTCACCAAGTTCGCGGGCAAGGTGGAGCGCTGGGTCACCCGGCAGGCGACGGCCGCGGAGGGCGAGCCGGCCATCCTGCGGGCGCTCTCCGACGACCTCCAGTCCCTCGACCACGTGATCAGCCGGCAGATCGTGGAGAACCCGGAGACCGAATTCACCGACTGCCACGCCTACTTCGGCCTGCGCAGCACGGTCGCCCCGGAGTCCGTCTCCGAGGTGCGGTGTCCCTGCGGCCGGCCGGCCCGGCAGTTCGTGAAGCGCGCCCTGGTCCCCACGGCGCTGGACACGGTCTGCACCGTCTGCATCCGGTGCGGCGACATGGCGTACCGGACCGACGGCGCGCCCGAGGTGCGGGTCGAGGCAGCGGGCGAAGAGGTGCGGGCGGGGGAGACGCTGCACGCCCGTGTCCGGGTGCGGTCCGAACGCCGCGGGCCCGTGCGGATCGGCATGTTCGTCCCCCGCCACCTGCGCTCGGACTGCACCGTGACGCCGTCGGCGAGCAAGGTCCGGGCCACTGCCGGGCAGTGGCACGAGGCGGAGTTCTCGCTCGTCGTCGACGCCGGAGCGCACCCGCAGGCGTACTACTTCACGGCGTTCGCCGTTCAGGACCTCGGCCTGTCGGTGGCGCGCTGGGACTTCGGCGTCCTCCCGGCCGGCGGGCCCGCGGAGCGCCCGGGGACCTAACAGGCTCCGCCACGCCGGCTGGCGGAACGCCGAGCACCGTCCCGGAGGCCGGACCGGCTTCCGGGACGACGCATGCGTGCCCGCCCTCGTCAGGTCGCGGTCTGCACCACCCGGCAGGAGGTGGCCTCGGGCGCTCCGACCTGGACGAGGTGCCCGTCGAAGCCTCCGCCGATGAGCATCTGACAGATCTCCGGTGCCAGGTCCTCGCCTTCGACGACGAGGGCCCGTAAGGACGCGAAGCCCCCCGCTTCCGCGCGTACCCCTCGCCGCAGGGCCTCGGCCGGCAGTGCCAGTGCGGTGACGCCCCGCCGGCTCAGCTCCTCCCGCAGTCCCCGCTCCAGCAGACACGCCAGCGACGGCAGCACCACGAGGTGCGCCCCGTGGGCCAGCCCGACCCACAGGGACAACTCCACGGCGGACAGCGGCACATCGCCGAAGTATCCGAACCGCTCGCCCCGGAGGGCCGGGCTGTTCCGCTCGTCGGACCACGCGTCGACCTGGGCCAGGACGTCCGTGTGGTCCACGATCAGCGCCCGGCGGGGCGCCCCGGCCCGCGCCGCCGGAGCGACCACATGCGACGCCGTGGCCAGGCGCGGGTTGGGCGGCGCGTGGTGCGCGGCGGTGTCCGGGCCGGCCTCCGCGAGCGGTATGACGACCACGCGCGGACACTGCTGGGACGGCGGCGGGGGCGTGTCCGTCAGGCAGCGGGTCGCGCCGGCCATCCGCATCGCCGGCGCGCTAGGGCCGGCCGGATCACAGGTCTCCACCGTCACCAGGACGGCGCCCCGTTTGAGGATCCCCAGGACGGCCGCCCAGCTGCCGGGGGAGTGGGCCACGCACAGCGCGACCCGGTCGCCGGGCGACACGCCGTGCAGCCGGAGCAGCCCGGAGACCGCGTCGGAGAGCTCGTCCAGCTCCCGGTAGGTCAGCGCGCCGTCGGCATCGCTGACCGCGGGCTGCTCCGTGTGCTCCGCCACGGTCCGGGCGAACAGCTCCGGCAGGGTGGTGACGACGTCGGGGACCGTGGCCGTCGTCATGACGTCACGGGCTCCGTTTCGATGGTGAAGTGCTCCAGTACGTTCTGCATCCGCTGCTCGACCTCGGCCGCGGTGGCCCCCGCGACATGCGCGAATCCCGACGAGGCGTGGGAGGCGCGCGGCGGCGCGGCGATGTCCCCGACGGCCAGCTTCAGCTGCACGCCCAGCACCCCGGGCAGCCGGAGCAGTTCCTCCTCGGTGCTGAGGCTCACCACCCGTCCCGGTGTCACCGGCAGCAGCAGGTCGCCGACGGCCCGGTCCTCCGCGTAGGTGAGGTCCGGGGTCCGTCCGAGGTAGGTGTCGAGCGTCGCGCGGTGGATGTCGAAGCCGCGGGACAGGCCGTGGTTGGCCAGCACCTCGCAGCCGGTGATCCGTGCGGCGGCCTCGCCCACGCACAGCGTCCCGTCCTCCATCAGGAAGCACTCCGCGTGGAAGTAGCCGTGGTCGAGGCCGAAGCCGTCCACCAGCTCCTGGCACACCGACCGTACGTCCAGCGGAAGTTCCTCGCCCGGGGCGTAGGTGATGTTGGCGTTGATCGCCCCTTCCAGGACCTCCAGGATCGGCACCGGGTTCAGCGACAGGTAGGCGTCCACCACCTTGCCGCCGAAGACGAGCGCACACAGCTGGTACTCCGTGCCGCGGATGTACTCCTCGGCCATCCACCGGCGGTCGGGCGCCAGTTCCGGAACGCGTGCGAGCTCATCCGGGCCGTCGATCCGGTACGTCCCGATGCAGGCGAAGGAGTCCATGGGCTTGACGATGACCGGCCACCCCTGTTCCTCCGCGAACCGGCCCACCTCGGCGAGCGACTCGACCCTCCGGTACGCGGCGCACCGCAGCCCGAGCTCGGCGAAACGATCCTTCATCGCCGTCTTGTGCCGGACCCACTCCACCTGCTGCTGCGTGAGGTGCGGCAGCCCCACCAGCGCGGCGAACGGCTGGGCCACCTCCTGGTGCGGCTCCTGGGGGTTGCAGAAGTAGGTGGGCACGTGCTCCAGCGTGCCGACCCACTGCAGGTAGCGCTCCGCCTCCTCGGCGAGACGGTCGTCCTCGGCGAGGAACACCGGCAGATGCGCCGTACGGTCCAGGTACTCCTGCGGCAGGTCCTTGAGGGCCGAGGTGAAGCGCAGCAGCACGATGTGCACGTCGTCCCGGTCCAGCACGCTGCGGGCGAAGGTGGAGGGCCTGCCGTCCACCAGCAGCACTACCGGAAGCGCGGATGTCTCGGGGGCTGAGCTCGTCATGAGGGACTCCAGTTCATGGGCGGATGGGGATGCCGGCTCGGTGCCGGCCCGGCGTCGGCCCGGGGCGGGTGCGCCGGAGGCCGGTGGTGCGTCGACTCGGGTCACGCTGTGTCGGGTGCCGTCGTGGCGGGGCAGGCGGGACCGCCGCCCGTGCACCACGTTCCGTCTGTCGTCGGCCGGTGGGGCGGGCGCCACCGGGACCGAAGGGGAAATCCGGGAGGGGGACCGCGTCGTCAGCCCCGTGTGCGTCTCCTCATGTGTCCCGTTCCAGGGAGACCGGCTCCGCGGCCGCGGAGCCGGACGGCTCCTCCTCGGCCACCGCCGCCATCCGGCTGCGGACGACGCAGGCCAGCAGGGTCGCGCAACCGCCGCTCAGCACGCCCAGCACGAATCCGGCGTGCCAGTCGAAGCGGCCGATCAGCACCCCGGCCACCTGCGAGCCCACCGCGCCACCGCCGGTGGTGGCGGTCAGCACCCAGGTGAAGGCCTCGGACACGGTGCCCTGCAGCGCGGCCGAGCCGACCAGTTCGTACAGGACGGCGGTCAGCGGGGCGATCGAGGCGCCCTGGAACGCCATGGCCACCGCCATCGACCAGGTGTCCCAGGCGAGCAGCGGCCCCGCCGCGGCCAGGGTGAAGGCCGCACTGGCCACCGGCAGCTGATGGCCCTTCGACGTGGCGAAGGACCGGCTGCCGAACCACAGCCCGCCGATCGCCCCGCCGACGCCCGAGGCGCCGAGCAGGAACCCCACATCGCCGGCCGAGCCGTGCTCCTCGGCGAAGGCGGCCAGCGCCAGGTTGAGCACCCCGAGGGTCAGCGCGGACAGGGCGAGCAGCAGGAGCAGGATCAGCAGCGGCCGGGAGCGCAGGGCGCCCAGCAGATCGCGGCGCGCGACCGGCTCGGCCTTCCACTGCCGGGAGGCCTTCGTGGTCGCAAGGCCCAGGCCGCCGAGGCCGGACAGGACCCCGCCCACCATGGTGGCCGTTCCCGCGTCCCCCAGCGCCAGCAGCAGGCTGAGCAGCAGGGGCCCGCCGATGACGAACAGCTCGGCGAGAATGGACTCCAGCGAGTACGCGGTGGAGCGTTCGTCCCGGCTCAGCGGCAGGGTGCTCCACAGCGCCCTGATCACCTGGCTGACCGGGGGGATCGTCCCGCCGGCCAGGAAGGCCAGCACCAGCTCCACCGCTCTCGGCCCGGACGCCGCGTACACCGAACCCGCCAGAGCCAGCGGATGCACGATCGCGGTCAGCACGAGGACCGGCGGCTGGCCGTGCCGGTCGATGCGGCGCGCGATCACCGGGCCGAGCGCGGCCGTGCCCACGGTGTACGCGGCCAGCACCAGTCCGGCCGAGGCGTAGCCGAGCCCCGCGTCCAGAAGGTGGAGTGTCAGCGCGAGGCTCACGAGATACAGCGGCAGCCGGCCGATGACACCCCACAGCACAGGGCTCTGCACGAGGCGGTGGCGCAGCAGATCGGTGAACCGGGAAACGCCTGAGGACACGTCTCTTCCTTCGACGAGGCGGGGATGCGGTCGGGGAGCGCACGGCGGCAACGGCCCGCCTCCCGTGACCGGACGGTGCCGGAACGGGAGCTGCCCCGAAGGGGCATCGCGGGAAGCCGGCGAGGTCCGCGCTGCGGGAAAGCTACAACGCGGCCAGCACGGCTGCCACTTCCTTGGCCGCCTGGGCCTGGGCGCTCTCGTCCAGCTCCGGGGCCAACGGCAGGCAGAGCGTCCGCCCGAGCAGCCGGCGCGTGCTGCGGAAGCCGTCCCGGCTGATGGGGCGGTAGCGCTCCGATCCGTCGTCGAGGTTCCACGGGAACCCGTCGGCGTAGATCGACACCCGGTCCCGCACCACGGGGTGCTCCGGCAGGAAGTACTTGTCCAGGGTCCAGCACGGCAGGCCGCGGTCGGTGAGCTCGGTCAGCGCCCGGTCCCGCAGCTCGCGCGACTCCAGCTCGATCCGCACGCTCACCTTCACGTCCCCGTCGGTCCGTGTCACCTGGCGGATGTCCGGGCGGTCGGGCAGCGCCTCGGAGGCGAGCCGGTGATGCCGCTCCAGGCTCGCCAGGATGCCGTCGAGGTGCCGGAACTGCTGGAGCTGGACGGCGGCCACCGCCTCGTTGGCGCAGAAGTTCTCACCGTAGAACGCGCCGTCCCGCCAGGCCGGGTACTTGCCGTGCTCCCGGTCGGAGCCGTGGTCGTGGTACGAGCGCAGCAGCTCCCAGTCGTCGGGGTCCCGGACGACGACGAGTCCGCCCTCGCCCGACGTGAGCACCTTCGCGTGGTGGAAGCTGAAGGTGCCCGCGTACCCGACCGTGCCGGCGTGGCGGCCGTCGGCGTGCCGGCCGCCCATCGCCTGGGCGGTGTCCTCGATCAGGTAGGGAACGCCCTGGGGGAGCGGTCCGACCATGCCTTCCATGTGTGCGACGATCACCCGCTGCGCGTCCGCGGGCAGCAGCGACGCGTCCAGCGCGAACCGCTCGTCCACGTCCACCGGCACCGGCACGAGGCCGCAGGAGAGCACGGCGCCGGCGACGGCGACGAAGGTGACGGCCGGGATGAGCACCGGATCGCCGGCGGAGGGCCGGGTGCCCATGAGGGCCAGTCGCAGGGCCTCGGTCCCGTTGTGGACCGCCAGGGCCCTGGTGGCGCCCAGCCGCTCCTGGACCAGGTGCTCCAGCCGGTTGGACACACTGGGGCCCGAGGAGATGTACCGGAAGAGCGACTTGCCCTCGACGGCCTGCCGGAGCTCCGGCATCTCGCTCCAGTCGAGGTAGTTGGCCCCGTAGGGCAGGGTGCGCAGCAAGGTGACTCCAAGAGATCGGTGGGGGCGCCGCGTCGGGCAGGTGGCGGGCCCCGGTTCACATGGGGGCGAGCAGCAGCTGACGGACTCTGCGGGCGATGCGCTGTCCGCCCCGCCGGTCGTCGCCGGCCGCCTGCTGAGCGGTGTCGGCCCACTGCGCCAGCTCCTCCGGCGTCTCCAGGGCGCCGCGCAGCGCTCCCGCCTCGGCCGTCCGGTGGGCCGGGTCGCCGCTCAGCACGACCAGGGGCGCGCCGGCGGAGCCGAGCACGTCCGCGGCCTGCTGCTGGACGGTGCCGTACGGGGGCAGCACGGCCAGCGGGATCCGCGCCGTCTGCGCCAGTGTCACGCCCGTGAGGGACGGTGAGGCGACCAGCAGGGACGCGTCGGCCAGGGCCCGTTCGGCCGCCGGACCGTCGTCCGTGAACACCGTGGCGTCCGGCAGCAGCGCCGTCACCGCGTCGGCGAGCCGCGTGCTCCCCGGCCCGTACAGGTGCACGGCGAAGGCCGGGTGACCGGCGTCGTCAAGCGCCGCCCCGGCCGTGCGGAGAAGACGGGTGCAGTCCTCCGCTTCGACGGTGTCCGGCACGGCCAGCCGGATCAGCGCGCCACGACCGTGCCGGGCGCGGACCGCGCGGGGCGGTGCGACCGTCCCGGCCCGGTGCACGCCGCGTTCCGGCGCGTCCGGGAGCCAGCCGGGCCGGTGCAGACACCGGATCCGGGCGGAGGGCCAGCCCTTCGCGGGCGGAACGCCGGTACTGGACACGAAGACCACCGCAGTGCCCGCCCGTTCGGTGTGCTCCGCGCGGGCGGTGTCGTCACAGATGACCGCCACGTCGGCCCGGGTGTCCGGCGCCTCCGAGCCGTCCACCAGCTCGACTTCGGTCAGGTGGGCGCAGATCCAGCGGAGCACGGTCTGCGATTCGGGGTCGCCCGGCAGGGCGGCCGTCAGGACCTTCAGTCCCGTCCCCGCGGGCGTGAGCCGTGTCCCCATGGGTCAGTAGCTCCATTCCGGGACCGCGCCCATCCGGGCGAGATCGTCGCTGTAGCCGGCGGCGGTGGCCGAGCAGCCGTCGCACAGGGTGGGGCCGTTCACCTTGAACGCGTCGGCGTGCTCGCGGAACACCGGACTGTTCAGCTCCACCTTCCCGGAGCCCCCGCGCAGCGGGGCGCCACCGGGGCCGGCGTCGTCCTCGGAGTGCGGCAGGCAACTGCAGGAGAAGGCCCGGCCGTTCTTGCCGTCCAGATAGATGACGTCGTCGGTCACCAGACACAGCGGGCCGGAGGGACGGGGAGTGATCGACTCCTCGAAGTAGGCCTTCTGCTCCTCGGGGGTCTCGCCGTAGAACCGCTTGCCCAGCGGGACCAGCGTCGTCCCGGGGTCGGCCCGGTAGATGGGCTCGCACGCCTCCAGGACATGGGCGGGATCGGGATAGGTGATCTCCCGGCCGAGCTTGATGGCCGACAGCTCCCACTGCTGGACGCCCGCCTCGGTGAGCACCCGCTGGAGCTCGGGCATCTGGTCGTAGTTGTGCGGGCCCACCACGCTGTTGACCCGGGGCAGGATGCCCAGGTCCCGGGCCCGCTTCAGGCCCTCCAGGCCCGCGTCGAACATGCCGGGGGAGCGGCGGTACACATCGTGCGTCGCCCCGGAGGAACCGTCGAGGCTCAGGATCACCTGGGCGAGGCCGGCCTCCGCGAGCCGGTCCACGAAGCGCGGCAGGAACATGCCGTTGGTGATGAGGGACATTCTCATCCCGTGGTCGGCACCCATGCGCACGAGTTCCAGGACGTCGCGGTGCATCAGCGGCTCACCGCCGGTGAACCGCACATATCCCACCCCGGCCTCGACCGCCTCCGGCAGCAGCTCGGCGAAATCCTCGGGCGAGAACCGATAGGTGTCACGGGACAGCGCGTATTCACACATGAAGCAGTCGGCGTTGCACGCCTCAAGAATGCGAATGAACAGATACTTGTTCCGAGGGGTCTTCATGGTTCCCTACTTTCAGGCGACAGCGGCCGCGGCCCAGCGGGACAGAATTTCTTCCGCAACACGCTCGGCGCCGCCGAAGTCCTGGGCGATGCGAGCGAAGGACGGGGCGCCGTCCGCGAGCAGCGCGAGGCCTTTTTCGAGGTCGGTGGTGAGCTCACGGGTCACGATGTCGCGCAGGTGGTTCGCGCAGGCGGTGGCCAGGCGCGCACGGATGCGTTCCACCGCGTACTCCTCGCCCTCGCGGTGCCAGGCGTCGATGCTCGCGCGGGTGAGCACCTGGAGGGGCCAGGAGGTACGCAACTGCGCGGAGCAGGCGTGCTCCACCAGATCTCCGTTGAGCACCTGACTGAGGTTCTGAGGCGGCAGCAGCACCGCGCTCCGGCCGACCGCGGCGATCTCCAGGACGGTGGTCAGCCCCGGTGACGTCATGATCCGCCCGGCTCTGAGCAGCAGCTCGACGAACTCGTCGTGAGCACACCGCCGGACGTCCACGGTCATCGAGCCGGGCGAGGGCACCACGGTGTCCGGCGCCAGATTCCCGGTGATCACCACCCGCTCGACACCCACCGCCGACAGCGCCTCGAGCGCGGGCCCGAGCACCAGCCGCTGATAGGAGTCATCGGTACTTCCGGTGACCGGGGAGTGCAGCCCACCGAGGTTCAGCACGGCGAGCCCGGCGTCCCGGCCGGTGGCGGTGTTCTCCGCCCGGAGCGCCGCCCGGGACAGGCCGGCGGAGTCGGGCACGATCGGCGGAACCCAGGTCAGGTTCCGCACCCGGCCCAGTGCCGACTCGGCGGCGGGCGGCAGCGGCAGGGTGCGCTGGGCGCAGTAGAGCTCGACGTCCCCGGGCACGGGGTCGTGCTCGGTCCACAGGAACGGCAGGCTGTCCACGTAGATCACGGGGCAGCCGGCGCTCTGCAGAGCCGTGGCCAGCTCCGGGTCCAGGACCACCAGCGCCAGATCCGGCGCCAGTTCGGCGACCAGCGCGTCCACCGCGGCGGCGTCCGACGCGTCGACGGTCCGCCACCGCGCGATGCCGAGGCCGCCGAGGACCGGCCGCCCCAGCTCGGTGCCGATACCGGTGACCTCCAGCTCCGCCCGGGAACCGAGGGCCCGCAGCACGCTGGAGAGTTTGCCTGCGCTTCCCCACCCGAAGTTCACCCCGGAGGCCAGGATCCGCAGGGGGCGCGCACCTGCGCGCACCTGTGGGTCAGACATGGCCGATGGGTTGCTCGGCCGCCTCGTAGCCGTTCGGAAGCGAGGTCTTCGGGTAGCCGGCGACCGGCTCGGTCACCCGCGGACTCCTCGGCGAGGCGGCCGCCTTCTCCACGGTGGTCATGATGTCGGCCAGGCTCTCCTCGGTGAGCTCCTGCGGGAGGCGGCACCGTGTGGTGCTGGTGACCTCGCCGATCCCGGCCACCAGGGCGGGTGCGGAATCGCCCTCCTGGAGCAGGACGATCGGAACTCCCAGTGCGGACGCCCAGCCCATCTCGATCATCACGCCGGGAGACGGCGGATCCCCGACGATGACGCACATGACATCGGCGTTCGCCACGGCGAGGAAATCCGCCGGTGTACAGATCTCGGGTGCAAGCCAGGCTTTGCCCCACTGTTCATTCTGGTGCGCGTTGAATACCGCGTGTCCTCGGTCAATGAATGCCTGACGAAGCGTCTGCAGGTATTTCTTACGACCCGGGTCCAGTTCTCCGGTGGACCAATCCATCCACTGCGTGTAAGGAGCAGCGAGAAAGACATACGACATGTGCCTGACACCTCCGTCCTTTTCTGCCGCCGTTCGCGGATGATCAGGACATCCCGTCGCGCCGGTCGGGGACAAGAGGGGAATGCGGGCATGACTCTGCAGGGCACAACATGAAGGGGGGACGCATGCCCGGAATTACCCATGCAGCAGACGAATCGGACACGGTGTGGGGGCGAACGAGCGCTGAAAGCCTACGAGTTCGCGATCAGCCCCGCACCCGGCCCGTCGCTCCGGCCGGTCGCCAGCGCACCTGCGGCCGGGAACCGCCCTCCCGCTCGGGACCCGCCACAGGATTGGTGCGCTCACCTACGGGGACCGCGGTGCAGGCCACCGGTGGTAGCGGCCGAGGCCAGGGTACGAACCACCGGCGGGAGGGGGCGGGGCCGCAGGGGTGGGGGTTCCGGAAGCTTCCGTGTATTTGTGGCCCCCAGGGCCGTAAATATACGTTCCGGAACC
>NZ_JBEOXS010000084.1:0-26089 GCF_040296705.1 Streptomyces sp. NPDC002055 | reverse complement strand
GTTCCGGAACGTATATTTACGGCCCTGGGGGCCACAAATACACGGAAGCTTCCGGAACCCCCCACCCCTGCGGCCCCGCCCCCTCCCGCCGGTGGCGTTCCAAGGGGCCCCGTCCCCCAGGGCTTGTCACCGTGACGCCCGGCCTCCGACGCGAGCACGTCATCCAGCACGGGTTGTTCCCGTGGGCGGGCGGTGCGCCGATGTCGGTTGGGGGTGGTTGTCGTGGGTGCGACAGGGCGCAGGGGTGCGGGTGTTGATCGGGGTGGCGGATAAATCGGGACGACCGGCGCACGCTTGCCCCCTCCCCGAACGGCCGAGGCCGCAAAGGGATTAACATGCGGCGCCATGAGCACCCCCACAGGGCCGGCGTCCGGCCTGCCTGTACGAATGCCGCGTCCCCGCCAGCCAGGGCGACACCGCAAACCGGAGCCGGTGGCGGCTCCCGAGGGTGCGCCCGCGCTCGTTCTCGCCGTTCCCGGCACTCCTGGCCCCGATACCCGGAGCCTGGCCGAGGAAGCGGTGAGCATCGCGCGTTCCGAGCTGCCCGGCCTGGACGCCCAGATCGGATATGTCGACGGCGACGACGCGGAGTTCCCGTCGCTGGGCGCGGTGCTGGCCCGCGCCGCCGCCGACCGCACCGCCCGGGCCGCCGCCCGGCAGGAGGAAGGAGCTGAGACCCCCGCCCGCCGGGACGACGACGGACCCGTCGCGGTGGTCGTTCCGCTGCTGGCCGGCCCGGACAGCGCCCTGATGCGCCGGATACGCCAGGCCGTCATGGACAGCCGCACCGCGGCGGAGCTGACCGATGTCCTCGGGCCGCACCCGCTGCTGGCCGAGGCGCTGCACGTCCGGCTGTCGGAGGCCGGGCTCGCGCGCGCCGACCGCGCCCGTCTGTTCACGGTGGCCACCGCCGCGGACGGCATCATTCTCGCCACCGTCGGTGGTGAGGAGGCGGTGCAGGCGGCCGGTATCACCGGCATGCTGCTCGCCGCCCGTCTGGCGGTGCCGGTGCTGGCCGCCGCGCTGGACATCGACGGCTCGGTGACCCGCGCCGCCGACCAGCTGCGCGGCTCCGGCTCGGCGCAGCTGGCGCTCGCGCCGTATCTGATCGGCCCGGAGGTCGCCGACGGTCTGCTGAAGGCCGCGGCCGACGAGGCCGGCTGCTCGGCTGCCGAGGCGCTGGGCTCCTACCCGGCGATCGGCAAGCTGGCGCTGTCGCAGTACGCGTCCGCGCTGGGCATCACGCTGCAGAACCAGAGCGCCGGAGCCCGCTGACAGCCTTCCCCGAACAGGCTCGTGCGCACGGCTCCCGGGCCGGAACCCCGCATCGGCGGGGTTCCGGCCCGCTGCCGTTCCCGGACTCAGCCCGGGTACTCGCCCCGGGCGCGGGCCCCGGCTCCGGGGCTGTGGACGAACGCCGGACGGCGCTCGGTGGAGTCGTAGGTGCGGTGGAAGACCGGGGTGGTGGCCCCGGAGAGCGGCGGCACGATCCACGCCCAGTCGGCGCCCACCTCCCGGCCCCGGCACCGCTCCCGGTCGATGTGGGTGAGGAAGCGCCGGGACTCGGTGTGGTGGTCGGTGATGGTGACCCCGGCGCGGTCGAAGGAGTGCAGCACGGCCCGGTTCAGTTCGACGAGCGCGCGGTCCTTCCAGAGCGAACGGTCCGTCGAGATGTCCAGGCCCAGCCGCTCGGCGATGCGGGGCAGCAGGTCGTAGCGGTCGGTGTCGGCCAGGTTGCGGGCGCCGATCTCGGTTCCCATGTACCAGCCGTTGAAGGGCGCGGCCGGGTAGCGCACGCCGCCGATCTCCAGGCACATGTTGGCGATCGCCGGGACGGCGTGCCAGCGCAGCCCCCATTCGGCGCACCAGTCGGCCTCGGGGTGCTCCAGTGCCACCTCCAGCACCGCGTCGGGTGGGAGGGCGAACCACCGGGGTTCCTCGCCGCGCCCCTGGACGACCAGCGGGAGGACGTCGAACGGGGTGCGCGGGCCGCCCGGCCAGCCGAGCCGCAGCGCGAGCGCGGTGATGCCGGTGTTGCGGGGATCGCCGTGCGCCAGGGAGCCGCCGGGGCCGTACCCGGCGTAGCGCACGAGCTGTTCGCTCCAGATACGGGGGCCCGGGCGGCCGGGCTCGTCCGGCGCGAAGACGGTGATCAGCGGGCGGATCCGGCCGCCGTTGGCCGCGAGCCGCAGATGGGCGACGCACTCCCGGGCCATCGACGCGGCGTCGTCGAGCTGCCGCAGGTCCCTGACCTGGAGCGAGCGCCAGTACAGCCGGCCGATGCAGCGGTTGCTGTTGCGCCAGGCGACGCGGGCGCCGAAGGCCAGCTCGTCGGGCGTGTGCCGGTACGTCCCCCGCTCCTCGATCTCCGCACGGACCTCGGCGAGACGTTTCTCCCCGTCCCCGGCGCGGGGCTCCTCCCGGTGGTACAGCCGCAGGAACTCCTGGGCCTCCTGCCAGACGGATCCCGTCCGGGGGCCGGGCCGGGTACCTCGGCGGAGCGCCGCCGGAGGCCGGCCGCGGGCCTCGTCGCGGGGGTCCGGCCCGGGGCCGTACACCTCCGCCTCTCCCCTGTCCGCACGGCGTAAGTACCTCCGCATGACCCACCCCCAGGCATACCGTTCGTCGGCGCGATGCGGCCGGGTTACCCCTCGTGGGGGCTGATCCACCCTGTTCTTGCACGGTGCATCTGCCCGGGGCACGGGCCGCGGGGTGGCGCCGCAGGTCGGGACGGTGCGTGGGGGCGCATCGGGGTGCGTTACGGCGGCGCGCCGGGCCGGGCGAGCGCTGCTTCGGGCGCGGGTGGGCGCGCCGGTCCGGAGCGGGGGCGACGCGGGGGTCCGGGCGGGGGCGACGCGGCGGCTCCAGGCGGGGGCGACGTGGCGGCTCCGGCCGGTGGGTGCGGGGTGGGGTGGGTACGCCGGATCCGGCCCCGCGCGGAGGTTCCGGTTCCTGGGCCGTTGTGGCCTCGGTCCTGGCCCGATGGCTCATTTCGGTCCAGTGAGAATGCCTCCGGATTGGGCCATTGGCCCAGTCTTTTCGGACTCCCTTGAGCCAGCGGGTGGCCGAATGCTTTCATGGGGGCGTCGATGGCGCTGCGGGATTCCGCGGCGCCTTTTTCTTTGCACGGTCATCGCAGGGCGGAAGGGGAGCCGGAAGCAGTGCTGAAGAGGATGTTCGTGGCACCGGATCCGGGCCGGGTGCGGCTGCGCACGTCGGCGCGGGCTGTTCTGGGCGTCGCGCCGGCCGCGGCCGCCGCCGGTCTGGCCGGTCAGTCGGTCGTCGCGGCGATCGCCGGCGGCCTCGCCGCGCTGCTGGCGCTCTTCACCGTCACCGATGCCACGGTCCGCGGGCAGGCGGTCACCACCGCGCTGCTGCCCGTGGCGGGCTTCCCGGTGCTGGCCGTCGCGGCGGCGCTGCACGACCACACACTGATCCGCGACACCGCCTTCCTGGCCGTCGTCTGGGCGGGGGTGTACGCGCGCCGGTGGGGCCCGCGCGGGCACGCCCTGGGGATCTTCGCGTTCATGACGTTCTTCATGACGCAGTTCCTGCACGCCGTCCCGGCGCAGCTGCCCGAGCTGTACCTGGCCGTGGCCCTGGCCCTGGTGGTGTCCTCCGTGGTCCGGTTCGGCCTGTGGTGCATCGAGCGCGGCAGCCCGCCCCCCGCGGCGCCCGCGCCCCTGACCGCCCGGGGCATGGACCGCCCCACCACCCGCCAGGCGTTCCAGTGCACCGTGGCCTGCGCCCTGGCGCTCGGCTTCGGGCAGCTGGTGTCCGACGAGCGCTGGTACTGGGCGGTGGGCACGGCCTGGTGGATCTTCGTGAACACGGCGTCCCGCGGCGAGACGATGGTCCGCGGCTTCCGCCGGGTCGTGGGCACGCTGGCGGGCATCGCCGTGGGGATGGTCGCCGCGGTGCCGCTGCACGGCGCGGCCGTGCCGACGGCCGTCCTGGTCGCCGTCTGCGTCTTCGGGATCTTCTACACCGCGGCGCCCTCGTACAGCTGGATGATGTTCTTCGTGACGGTCATGGCCAGCCTGCTGTACGGGCTGCTGGGCGTCCTGCACCCGGGCCTGCTGGCCCTGCGCCTGGAGCAGACGCTGGTCGGGGCCTTCGGCGCGGCCGTCGCCATCGCCGTCGTCCTGCCCATCACCACCCACGCGGCGACCGACGCCTGGATCCGTCGGGCCCTGGTGTCGGTCCGGCACTGCACGGCGGAGTCCGCGCGCCGGCTGTCCGGGGACGTGTCCGCCGACCCGGGTCCGCACGCCGCCGAGCTGGAGCTCCTCCTGGGGAAGGTGCGGATCTCGCTGGCGCCGCTGCTGCATCCGCTGAGCCCGCTGCGCGAGCGCCGGGAGCGGGCCCGGCGGGTCATGGTTCATCTGGACGACTGCGTGCTGCAGGCCCGGGGGCTGGCGGCGGTCGCCGCCGATCCCGACGCCTCGCACGACGCCCGGCTGACCGCCGCCTGCCAGCGGGTCGAGGCGGCGCTGCACACGCTGGCCCCGACCGGTGAGAGCCCCGTCGCCGCGGGCACCCCCGCGATGGCCGCGCCCCGGCACCACCCGGGTGCGGAGCGGGCCCTGGCGCATCTGCACGACCTGGAGAAGGCGCTCGCCGGGCTGACCGCGCCGCTGCTCGGCAGCCCGCGCCCGCCGCTGGCCGAAGCCTGATCCCTACGCGCGGCGGGGACCGGGCCGGGGGCGCACCAGCGTCACCGGCCGGGCCGTCCGGACAGCGTCGTCCGGTCGGGCGTCGTCCGGTCGGGCGTCGTCCGGTCGGGCCGCCGGTGCCGTCGCACGACCGGGCCGTCGGTACAGTCGGCGGCAGCTCTCCCGCACTGTCCCGCGGGATGCCCCCACCCCGTCCGTCCTCGTCGAACGGAGAACCCCGCCCATGGCTCCGGTGGATGCGCTGGACGCCCGCATCCTGCGGCTGCTGCTGGAGCAGCCGCAGACCAGCGTGCGGGAGTACGCCCGGGTGCTCGGGGTCGCCCGGGGCACGCTGCAGGCCCGGCTGACCCGGCTGGAGCGGGACGGGGTCATCACCGGCACGGGCCCCCGGCTCTCCCCCGCGGCCCTCGGTCATCCGGTGCTGGCCTTCGTGCACATCGAGGTCACCCAGGGGCACCTGGACGAGGTCGGGGACGCGCTCGCGGAGGTCCCGGAGATCATCGAGGCGTACTCGATCACCGGTGGCGGTGACCTGATGACGCGGGTGGCGGCCCGGGACAACGGCCATCTGGAGGACATCATCCAGCGGCTCATCCAGCTGCCGGGCGTGGTGCGGACCCGTACGGAGGTCGCGCTGCGGGAGCGGGTGCCGTACCGGATGCTGCCGCTGGTCGACGCGGTCGGCCGGGCGGCGGCGCGACCCCGCTGAGCCGTCGGCCCCGCCCTGCCGCGGGCCGGGCGATGGCCGGCCGGGCGGGACGACCAGGGGCGGCGACAGGACGGCCCGGGACGGCGATGAGACGGCCTGGGGCGGGGACGGGACGGCCTGGGGCGGGGACGGGGCGGCTTGGCATGCTGGGGGCATGAGTTCCTCCCGCGGACCCGCTGTGATCTTCGACCTCGACGGCACCCTCGTGGACAGTGAGCCGAACTACTACGAGGCGGGGCGACGGCTGCTCGCCGAGTACGGCGTCACCGGTTTCACCTGGGAACAGCACGCCCGGTTCATCGGGATCGGCACCCGGGAGACCCTGGAGGTACTGCGCCGCGAGTACGCCATCCAAGCGCCGGTCGAGGAGCTGCTCGCCGGGAAGAACCGGCACTATCTCTCCCTGGCCCGGGAGTCGACCGAGGCCTTCCCCCGGATGCGGACGCTCGCGCACGACCTGCACGCGGCCGGGATCCGGATGGCGGTGGCGTCGGGGTCCTCCCGCGCCGCCATCGAAACGGTGCTGGCCTCCACCGGCCTGGCCGGGCTGATGGCGACGGTGGTCTCGGCGGAGGAGGTTGCGCACGGCAAGCCGGAGCCGGACGTCTTCCTGGAGGCGGCCCGGCGGCTCGGTGCGCCGCCCGCGGACTGTGTCGTCCTGGAGGACGCCCCGCCCGGGGCGGAGGCCGCTCACCGGGCGGGGATGCGCTGTGTCGCCGTTCCGTATCTGCCGTCGACCGCCGGGGTACCGGAGTTCGGCACGGCGGGGCTGCTCTTCCCGGGCGGCCAGGGCGAGTTCGACGCCCGGACCGCCTTCGACTGGGTGACCTCGCCGGGCTGAGCACGGGGTCACCGGCCTCCGCCCGCGCGGTCCGGCGCCGGGCATGGCTCCGTCACCGCAGCTGGGCGTTCTTGCCGCACGGGGCCCGTGGGACCCGTGCGCACGCGTCCGGGTGCAGGGCCGTCCCTGCCGCGCGGCCCGCTCGGCTCCGCGTTCCGTCCGGTGTCCCGGCCGGACCGGATCCGGCCGGGACACCGGTGCGGTCAAGCGTCCACGGCTCACGCCGCGGGGGCCAGGGCCGCGACCATGGCGGTCACCGCGGGCAGCAGCAGAAGCACCGCCCACCGGACACAGCGGTTCTTGATGTGGGCGACCCGGCTGGTGCCCGCCAGGGCCCGCTCGAGCCGGGCCCGAGGATCGCCGCCGCACCGGACCAGCGCGGCCGGCAATCCGGCCTGCTTCTCCGCCCGCACCACGTCCTCGAAGTAGGCGAGGACCTGCATGCCGTCGCGCAGCGCCGCGGCCCTGCGCGGCACGAGGGCCAACAGCAGGACCAGCAGGGACGCCGCAGTGGCTGTCAGGGCGCTCCACCACAGGGGCAGCGTCCAGGACGCAGCGTCGGGACGCCGCATCAGCAGCAGACCGAACAGGGAACCACTGGTCGCCAGCAGGACGGCGGCCTTTCCGTCGGCGCGGCCGATTTCGAGCTGGTTCTGTGCGATCAGCTCACGCGACAGCGCGGCGACGGTATTTCCCGGACCGTCCGGTGGGCGGCTCCGGCACCAACGGCCGGTTCCTGCCGGGGTGTTCGCCGGGCGGCTCACCGGGGCTCCCGGTGCGTTCCGTTCATCCCGTTCATGCGGTGCGCTCCGTCCGGGCCGGCGCCGGCCGCCTGCATCCGGTCCAGCGTCTCCTGGCCCTGCGGCACCCCGATGTCGCGCAGCACGTGTGCCAGCTGCGCCCCGACGAAGCCACGGTCGCCCTCCGTCAGGCCCTGCAGGGCCGAGGCCAGCGACCGCTCCCAGCCGTCCCGGTCGCTGAGCAGGTCACGGTGGGCCACCGTCCAGTCGAGCACGTCCTTCGCCTGGTCGGGCCGGCTCATCAGCCAGAGCGCGGCCAGGCCGACGGGGCCGCCGCCGATGATGTCGCGGTAGAAGCGGTACGCCTCGCGGTGCGCGTCGCCCCAGACCGAGGGCAGGGGGAGCGCCGTGCCGGTGGCGGAGTCGCCCATAGGCCCTGGTGCGGCCCCCGTGAACCAGTAGGTGATGCCCGCGCCGTCGATCAGGTGCTCGCGCCCGAACGGGCCACCCGGGGCCGCCCCTGACCACGGCGGGGCGTGCCCGTCCCGGCCGGGACCGTCGGGTGCCGTCCCGTGGTCGCCGATGTGCTGGGCGATCCACCGCGGCACATACTCCTCGGTGACCTGGCTCCGGACGACGCCGGCCGGGTCGCTCACCCGCCAGCCCACGCCGTAGCGGGAGAACTGGGGCACCGCCGACGTGCCCGTAGGGACGTCCACCCAGGTCGCCCGCTCCGCGAGCGAGACCCGGCAGACGCAGGTGAACTCGCGGCGCAGCACGGCCGAGAGGGCCGGGCGCGGGTGGAACCAGGGACCGGTGCCGCGCGGCGGCTCCGCCCGGCCCGCGCCGTTGCCGGCCAGGAACACCAGGGCCCGGTCGTCCCGGGGGAACCAGCGGTGCCGCAGCAGAGTACGCAGCAGGTGCGAGGGGCGCAGCAGCGCCGCCGGCAGTTGCTCGACGAGGGGCTGGTTCATGCGGACTTCCCTTCGGGTGCGGTGGTGCCGCGGTTCCGGTGGCGGGTGAGGAGGAAGGAGATGACGCCACGGTGTCCGGCGGAGGCGTCCGCCAGCGCGCGGAGGAAGGTGCCGAAGGCGGCGCGGCGGCACAGTGCGGGATCGCGCTCCACGGCCGCGAGTCCCTCGGCCGCGGCGGTCCGGGACGCCGGAGCATCCAGCGCCGCGATCACCAGCGGCAGGGCCAGATCGGGGTGGTCGCCGATCACGTCCACCAGAGTCAGCTTCCGGGAGGCCCGCCGGTACGGTTCGGGGAAGCCGGTGAGGCACAGCGCCTCGGTCACCTGCGCGGCACAGGCGTGCCGGAGGCTGCCGACGGGCGCGGTCAGCCACTGGGTGATCCGGTTCAAAACGCTCCGGTGGTTGGTCTCTTCGCCGAGGAGGACGCCGAGAGCGAAGACGACCGCGCCGCGCAGTCGCGGTTCGGTGCCCTCGTCGGGACCGTCGAGCACGGTGTCCAGCAGATTCAGCGCGACGGCGGGCCGTGCCAGGCCGTAGCTGCCGGCACAGGTCTCGGCGACGGTGCAGCGGCGGTTGACGTCCCGGACGCCGGCCCACTGCCGTAGTTGCGCCTGCACGCCGCTCATCAGCTCGGCGTTCTGGGCGACTTCACCGAGAGCGTACGCCGCGAGCCGGCGGCGCCACCGCTGGTCCGCCTCGGCGAAGGTCTGGAGCTGCCGCAGGGCTTGCGGGCCGGTGGCGTGCACAAGCACCCTGCCGATCGCCCGGCCGGCCGCCAGGTCGGCTCCCTGCTGGTAGGGCAGAGCGTGCAGGCCGGTCCAGAACAGCTCCGCCATGCCTTCGTGTTCCAGCCACATCCGCCGCAGCACCGACTCCGCCCGGTGCCTGCCCCGGAAGGCGACGGGCTGCATCCGGTGCCGGTAGCGGCCCGACGAGACGATGCGCGGTGGACCGGGTTGTGCTCCGATCTCGGCGCAGCGGTCCTCGAAAGCGGGGCCGAGCAGATCGGGGCGTTCCGCCGGGGTGACGGCCGGTGGTGGGGCGGCGTCGAATGGCGGGGCGAGCGCCGGTGCCATGGCGGCGCGTTCGGTGAACAGGGTGCGCAGCGTCGCGGCGAACTGCTCGATCACCGTACGGTCCAGGCCCTCCAGCAGGGCCACCGAGGCGGTGAGCGCCAGTTGATCGGCCCGGTCACGCATCCCGTCCAGCGCCGCGTGCGCCTCCTGCACCCCGCCGAGGCGGAGGTTCTCCAGGGCCGTGGCGACAGTCCGCCCGGAGGTCACGACTTCGAGCAGTTCCTCGGCGACGTCCACGCCGACGGCGGGCAGCGGGCTCGTCCCGAGGTACCGGCGGAACTCGGACCGGTCCAGGTGCTCCAGCGCGAGGGGAAGAAGCTCGGGCGCGAGCCGCCGCTCGGCCGCCAGGGCACGCAGCCGGAGCAAGGCCACGTCGTAGGGCTTCGGCGGAAGGTGCCTCACCTGCCAGGCGGCCGTGTCGGTCGGCAGGCGCAACTCTGCCGCCACCGTGACGACCAGGAAGGATCCGGCCTCGCGCAGCCGGTGGCACAGCGCCCGCACCGGGACCTCGCCGAGCTTGTCGGCCACGTCCGGGGCGAGCCACCGCAGCAGATAGCCCCGGCCGGGTCCCGGCTGCCAGGCGGTGAGGTCCTCGGCGGAGTTCAGTCCGGTGACGCGGTCCGCCCCGCACCGCTCCTGAAGCAGCGCGAACGCGGTGGTGCCGGCCCCCGCGCCGCGCTCCGCGGCGAGGAACAGGAGGTGGTGGCCCAGCGCCTCCCGGCACCTGGCGTACGAGGCGGGCTCGGCGAAGCCCAGCAGTCTGCGGGCGACGTCCTCCGCCGGGTACGGGCCCTCCCGGAACTCGGGGCGCAGGACCACCTCCGAGACGGAGTCATCGCGGGGTTCCGGGGCCGCGTGGTAATGGAAGTCGCCGCCCACACCGCCCGCCACGGCCACCCCGTGCCCGACGTGCTGCCGGTTCCGGTACCCGTGGGCCTCCGGCGCAGCCGCGCCCGGGCCCTCCGGCCGGGCGTCGAGGAGGGTGCTCGGCTCGTCGCTCATCGGCGGTCCCCCGTGCCGCCGGCGTGCTTGTCGCCGGAGACGTTGTCGCCGCTGCCCCAGTGCTGGTTCGTTCCGTGGTGGGTCGTGGAGCGTCCGGTGTAGCTGAAGTCCCCGGCGATGTCCCCCATCAGTGCGACGCCTTCGCCGACGTGCTGGGTGTTGCCTCCGTGACGTTCCGCGGGAGGGCTTGTGGGGGTCTCCTCCGTCGCCGGGGCGGGCGGGGTCTCGCGGGCGGGGAGCCCGGCTCCGAGGAGGTTCCCGGACGGCGACGGGATGTACAGCCACGCCCGTTGAGCGAAGGACTTGCCGTCGACGGTGGCCGGCACCTCGATGCAGCGGTCGGGGTGCAGGCCGGTGTAGCCGCCGAGGACCACGTCCTCGTGGACCCGGTGCGAGATGATCGCGGCGAGGTGGGTGGTCTGCTCGCTCGCGGCCGCGAGGATCGCCTTGACGGGGCGGGAGTCCAGCAGCCGGTGGGTGTCGTTGCGTGCGGTGCCGTTGCCGTCGCCCGGACCGCCGTCGTCCGGGAGCGGGCCGACGTGCACGCTGGCCCGCAGCCGGATGCGGGGGCCGACGGTGCGCTGGTTGTAGGCCCCGAGGACCTCGTCGAGCACCCCGAGGAAGGGCCAGAGGACGAACGGGAGATGGGCGGGGTCGAAGCCGAAGACGATGCCGTCGCCGGTGCTGGCCGGGAAGCGCTTGGCGTCCTTGAGGCCGGACAGCCCGGCTCGTTCGAGCGACTGGTCGACGAGTTCCGGGATCAGCGCGCTGACCGGTCCGTGCAGCACGGCGGGCAGGCCGGTGAAGTCCTTGGCGTCGACGGCGAACAGGGCCCGGTACGCGGGCAGCGGCCTGCTCTCGGCATGGGGCACGGGCAGAGTGGTGGGCATGGGACGCTCCTTCACGGGACGGGGCGGTGCGGCGCACCACCGGCCGGCTCGTGTCGAGCATCGGCGAGCGTCAGCGGGGCGAGTGCCCACCACAGGGCGCCCCGGAGGTGACGGCCGTCACAGGTCAGGACCTCACTCCGCTGCCGCCCAGCGGCGTAAGGCTGCCATGTCCTTGATCACTACGACGCGGCGGGCCGTCTCCACCGCTCCGGTGTCCCGGAGTTGCTGCAGACCGCTGATGACCGCGTTCCGGGTGACACCGATGGACTGCGCGATCTCCTCCTGCGTCAGCCCGGTCAGCCGCAGCCCCGACGGCACGGCGCCGGTGACGGGTTCCGCCAGCTCCGCCAGCCGGACGAGCGACCTCGCGAGCCGTACCACCAGGGGGAGGGTGAGCCGTTCGGTCCGGTGCAGGTCCGATTCGCGCAGCCGGGCCAGCGTCTGCCGCATCAGTGCCATGACGAGTCCCCGCTCCTCGACGAACCGGCGGAACCGCTGGGCCTCCAGCACGATCGTGGTGCACGGGCTGAGGGCGATCACATCGGCCGTCCGCGTCGTGCCGTTGAAGACCGAGAACTCCCCGAGGAGATCACCCGGTCCGCGGAAGGCGAGCCATGTCGTGACCCCGTCGGTCTCGCGGCACACGACCTTCGCCAGGCCGTCGGTCAGCGCGAGCAGATGGGTTCCCGGGTCCCCCTGCCGCAGCATCACGCTGCGCTCGCGGAACCGTCGTACCGTTCCCTGGCCCCGCAGTTCACACCACACGTCGTCGGACAGCACCCCACGGCCTTCCCGGTGAGTTCTCCGGGCTGTTCGTCACCCCGGCGGGGCAGTGCGCGCCGTGGACCGCCGCGCGCGGGCCCGCCCCCGGCGGAGACCTTCCCCCGTGGATCCTTGCTGCACACCCGGGACTGCGGGCCAGGTCAGGGAAGAGACGGGCCGTGGTGGCCGGTGACCCGTCGGACGCCGAGCCGACCGCCCCGTGGAACCGGCCGCCTTGCGGCCGTCACCGGACCACGGGCAATCCGCTGCGAAGCGTCACCCGGCGGACGTCCGGTCGGTAGCATGTCGTTGCGGATTCAACGACATTGGGGGTCGGGGCATGGACATCGCGGCGGAGTTACCTGGACCCGACGACGCCCTCAAGTGGGCCTGGCTCGCCGCCTTCGGGCCCGGGCTCGCCTTCTCCCTCTTCGGAGTCCTGCTGCTGGTCTCGGCCTGGCTGGGGGCCGTGCGCAGCACCCGGCAGGTGGTGCTCCGGGCCAACGGCGCGGTGCGCGCCGGGCGGGCGCGGCTGAGCCGTATGCCGCGGGCGCAGGTCGGCGCCCTGCTTCTGCTCTCGTCCCTGCTGCTGGCGCTGCTGACCGCCTGGGTCCCGGGGGTGCTGGTGATGGGCAACGTGGCGCGGTACGCGCTGGATTCCGCGTCGCAGGAGGAGTTCGTCGCGCTCGATCCGGTGGCGATGTGGGCGGACGGGCTGTGGACCCGGTGGGACGACATGACCGCGACGTACGTCCTGTGCGCGGTGATTCTCGCCGTGCTGCTCTGCGTCCGGCGGTCCTCCGCGGGGACCGCGGGCTGGGCCCTGGCACTGTGCCTGCCCCAGGCGCTGTGGGTCGTGCCGATCGCCGCGGAGACGCTGTTCACGCTGCTCCTGGGGCTGCCGTCGGCGCTGTTCGGACAGGGCTCGGGCCTGGCGGAGGTGCCGCGCAACCTGGTGTTCGTCGGGGTGTTCGCGAT
The DNA here is from genome assembly GCF_040296705.1 of Streptomyces sp. NPDC002055. Lineage (NCBI taxonomy): Bacteria > Bacillati > Actinomycetota > Actinomycetes > Kitasatosporales > Streptomycetaceae > Streptomyces > Streptomyces sp. NPDC002055. Next base: position 13,441 of record NZ_JBEOXS010000084.1, on the reverse strand, counting down.
GTACTACGGCTCGTGCGCGGGCGCCCTGGCCGCGGCCCAGCGGCTGGGACTGCTGTGGCTGGGTCCGGCGGCGGCCGCGGGCTGAGCGGCGCGGGCAGCGGACCCGTATGCACCCCGGGCGCCACTGACTTGTACACGCCACCGATACGTGTGGCATGCTCCGCACAGACCGCACGATCACACCTCGCCGATCCCGCCCGGCATCACCCTTGGTGCTGTTCACTGCGCCGACAGTGATCCGAAGGGCCCGGGTGGGGGCGAATCACAGGGGTGGATTTCGTCGATCGGCCCTCCGCAGTGACAATCACCGTGGTGCCTCTCCCCCACACCGCGGTGAAACCGCGCTGCGCCCGCCCGGCGAACCTCCTGCCTGGGCGAACGCACGGATTCACGCGCGGGGGCCCGGGAGCGGTCGCCTCGGTATGCAAGAGCTGATCTCCCTCGGGGAGGGATGTCATGGGAAGGAGGCCGGCCATGAGTGCGGACGCACGTGGTGAGGTCGAGAAATTCTTGCTGGGAGACAGGTTCTCCTGTCTGGCGGGTCGCTCCGCCTGGCGCCAGGGCGGGATCGCTCACCATCATTACGAACGGCTGGGCGATGTCGACGCGGCCCGGCTCATGGCGCGTGACCTCGAGGCCTATGTGCGCTCGGCGGACTGGAGCGCCCGGTCGTTCACCAGCTTCGTGGCGACCTTCGCGGAGCCCCGCGGCGTGGACGAGCTGGAGTTCGAGCGGCTGCTCTGGCAGCAGCTGCAGCACCTCCACGAGTACGACGCGGAGTCCCACCGCTGGGCCGAGGGGTACTCCTCGGACGCCGGGTCCGGGAAGTTCGCGTTCAGTGTCGCGGGCCATCCGTTCTTCGTGATCGGCCTGCACGAGACGCACGTCCGGCTCGGCCGACGGCCCCCCTTTCCGATGCTGGCCTTCAACTCCCACGAGCAGTTCACCCGTATCAAGGGGGCCGGGATGTGGGACCGGCTCGCGGAGAAGATACGCAAGCAGGACATCAAGCTGCAGGGGAACATCAACCCCAATCTCCACGAGTACGAGCAGCTGTCCGAGGCCCGGCGGTACTCCGGCCGCCCGAAGCCCGCGGACTGGCAGTGCCCGTTCTCGGCCCGCGAGACGGCGCATGACGCGGTGCGGGAGCCGGAGCTGGAGCCGGCGCCCGTCCGGGAGCCCGCGCGGGATGCGCTGCGCGAGTCCGGGCGGGAGCCCGAGCGGGAGCTGACCGCCCACGTGGGCTGAGCTCCTGCGTGTGCTGAGCTCCTGCGTGTATCGCTCGGCACCGGCGTGACCCCGGCGGCCGTACCCCTGAGGGTGCGGCCGCCGGGGCGCGTCGGCCGGGGCCCGTTCCCCGGTCCCGCCCGGTCTGCGTCCGTCCGCGTCCGGCCCGTGCCCGGTCTGCGTCCCGTCTGTGGCCGGTGCGGAATCCGGTGAGCGGATCGGGCCGCCGGTCCGTATCTCCCTGATGGCTCCGGTCGGCACCGGACCCAGGGCAGGGCAGCGGTACAGCGGAACGGAGACGTGGGGTGGCCGAAGTGCTCAGGGGAAGGCGTACCGGACGGCGCCCGCAGGGCGGGCACGGCGCACGCCGCGCGGCGGCCGCGGCGGGGAGCCTCATGGCCCTCGCCCTCGTGGCCGGCTGTGGCACGGCGGACGGCTCCGGGACGGCGGACAGGCCGCGGCCCAAGCCCCGCGCCGTCGCTCCCGCGCCCGCGAAGGTGGAGCGGATCGCCGCGCTGGCCGGCTGCAAGGTCAACATCCGCACGGAGGCGGACGAGCTCCGGGAAGGGGTCTGCCGGACGACGGCGGGCGACTACCTCATCACCACCTTCCCCAAGGAGAAGTACAAGCTGACCTGGCTGGACAGCGCGAGCATGTACGGCGGGAAGTACCTCGTCGGCCCGCGGTGGGCCGTCAGCGGGAAGCCCGGCGTGCTGGAGCGGCTCCGGGCGAAGGTCGGCGGACGGATCCAGGAGCTGAGGAGCCCGGGCGGCGGGGGCTGATCCGGCCGCTCGTGGCCCGGCCCGGGCCGCCCGCCGGGCCTCCGGCGCACCCCGCCCGTCCGGAGGCCCGGCGCGGCCCCCTCGGCGCCGTCACGCGGCGTTGATCAGGGCCCACGGGACGGGACGGGACGGCTGAGGGCCTGGCGCGGCTTGCTCTCCGACCGGTGCCGCACCGACGCCGCGAGCACTCCGCCCCGGTCGGCCACCTGCCGGGTCGGTGCGAAGGGCTCCCCCATCGCGGAGGATCCTGCCCCAGACGCCGGCCACCAGCCCGTCCGCCGACAGCGGCGCCCCCTCAACGACCGTGCACGGTACCGGAGAACGGGCCTCTCCCCCGGCTGGGATGATGACCCGATGGAATCGACCACCCTGCACCCCGATGAGGTCCGGACCGACGCCGCGCTCGTCCGCCGGCTCGTGGCGGGGCAGTTCCCCGACTGGGCCGGTTTACCGGGGCTCTTGCAGAAAGCCCCGGCGTTCACTCCGGGGATGAATGCATCTCAAGGCTGCTCTGACGTGCACGTCAGTACGGGTGTTGTTGCTGCTCGATGTAGTGGCGGATGATCGCCAACGGTGCTGTACCGCAGGATGTGGCGAAGTACGAGGGTGACCGCTGATGACCGCGTGTTCGAACACTCCACGCCGGGACTTGGTCATAAAGACCAAGTGAACGTGCATCGCCGAAACCACATGCCTGCCACGACTGTAGTCATTCACCTGATTCGCGAGACCAAGTCGTTGTAGCGTCGCGGTCATGCAGCTCCGCTATAACTACCGGGCCTACCCGGATGCCTCTCAGTGTCGCGCTTTGGCGAAGGCGTTCGGGTGTGCGCGGGTGGTGTGGAACGACTGTCTGCGCGACCGGAAGGAGGCGCATGCGGCGGGGCTGCCGTATGTGTCGTCGGGGGAGCTGTCCCAGCGTCGCATCACCCAGGCCAAACGCACCCAGGAACGCTCCTGGCTCGCGGAGGTGTCGGCGGTCGTCCTGCAGCAGTCCCTTCGCGACCTGGATGCCGCCTACCGGAACTTCTTCGACAGTCTCAAGGGCAAGCGGCGGGGCCGGAGGGTCGGGCCGCCGCGGTACAAGTCGAAGAAGGACACCCGGCAGTCGATTCGCCTGAACACCAACGCCTTTTCCCTCCAGGCCAACGGCACGGTGTATGTGGCCAAGGTCGGCAACCTGAAGGTCAGGTGGTCGCGGCGGCTTCCGGCCACGCCCACCTCCCTGACCGTCACCCTGGACAGCTCCGGGCGGTACTTCCTCAGCTTCGTCGTCGACACCGAGCCCGACATCCTCCCCCGCACGGAGACCGACACCGGTATCGACCTCGGCCTGTCCGCCTTCGCCGTCCTCTCCGACGGGACGAAGATCTCTGCCCCGCGCTTTCTGCGCCGGGCGGAGAAGAAACTCAGGCGGCTTCAGCGGGAGCTGTCCCGCAAGGCCAGGGGGTCGAGGAACCGGGCCAAGGCCCGGATCAAGGTCGCACGCCAGCACGCACGGGTGACCGACCGGCGCCGGGACTTCCACCACAAGGCATCCACACAGATCATCCGCGACAACCAAGCGGTGTACGTGGAAGACCTCGCGGTGGCCAGCCTCGGCCGCACCCGGCTCGCCAAGTCCGTGCACGACGCAGGATGGGCTGCCTTCGTCGGCATGCTGGAATACAAGGCCGCCAAACACGGCCGCACCTTCACCAAAGTGGACCGGGTTTTCCCCTCCTCTCAGCTCTGCTCGGCCTGCGGATTCCGGGACGGCCCCAAACCCCTGCACATCCGGGAATGGACCTGCGGCCGGTGTGGCACCACGCATGAGCGTGACCACAACGCAGCATGCAACGTCCTGACCGAAGGACGCCGTATCGTCGCCACCGGGCGGGTGGAGACGTCAAACGCCTGTGGAGCGCCGGTAAGACGGGTACATGTGCCCGCACAGCGCGGTGAAGCAGGAAGCCCCCGGAAGGGTCAACCGACCCAGGCCGGAATCCCTGGACTTTAGGCCAGGGAGCACGTCAACCGTCCGCCCCGTTCCGTCCTCCGGCACGGATCACCGCGTCTACCGTCTCGGGGACGCCCTGTCCGTCCGTATGCCGCGCGTTGCCGGGGCCGTGCAGCAGGCGGTGACGGAAGCCCGGTGGCTCCCGGTGCTCGCCCCGAGGCTGCCCCTGCCCATTCCCGCCCAGGTGGCGGCGGGCCGGCCGGACGGGGACTATCCCTTCGACTGGTCCGTGTACGCGTGGCTGCCGGGCGAGGCCGCCACGCCGACGACCGGTGACACGCCGCACGTCGCCACCGCTCTGGCCGAGTTCGTGACCGCGCTGCGGGCCGTGGCCGCCGAGGGCGGTCCGCTGCTCTCCCACGGCTCCCGGGGCGGGCCGCTCTCGGGCCTGGACGCCTCCGTGCGGCGTGCCGTGGCGGAGCTCGGCGACCGTGTGGCGGGTGCGCACGTGCTGCGGTCCTGGGAGCAGTCGCTGACGGCCGAGCCCGCCTCCGCCGCGACATGGATCCACGGCGACCTCCTGCCCGGCAACCTCCTCCTCGCCGGCGACCGGCTCTCCTCGGTGATCGACTTCGGCTGTCTGGGCGTCGGCGACCCGGCCGTCGACCTGCTGCCCGCCTGGGACCTGTTCACCGGCCCGAACCGCGCCGCGTTCCGCGCACGGACGGCCGCCGGGCCCGCCGCCTGGCTGCGCGGCCGCGGCTGGGCCCTCGCGCAGGCGGTGACGGCGCTCCCGTACTACTGGGACACCGACCCCGCCATGGTCCGCCAGGCCTCCCATGCCCTGGGGCAGGTGCTGGCGGACACCGACGCGGGCTGCTGACCGGCCGCCGGCGCGGCTGACGGGTGGCGGCGGCCGGGTTCGGACAGGATCCGCGTCACTCACCGGTAGCGGGCCCGCCCCGCGGCCGCCGCCACCGTCAGGGGCACCGTCAGCACGGCGGCGAGCCAGAACAGGGGCCGGTAGGCGTGGTGGTCCGCGGTGGACGCGGCGAGGCCGGTCGCCAGGGCGCTGCCCACGTACAGGGCGACGCCGAACATCGCGACCCCGGTGGCGCGGGCGGCGGGGACCAGGGCCGTCGCCCAGGACTGGATCGTGGAGTGCAGGAAGGACCAGCCGCCGCCGAGCAGCAGCGCCGACACCACCAGGGCGGGGACGGACTGGCTCCAGCCGGCGAGCAGATGGGCCGCTCCGGACTGCACACCGCCCACGACGATCAGGCGCACCGGTGTCCACCGGCCGACCAGGCGCGCGACGAGCCGCGCCGCCGCCATCGCCCCGGCCCCGTAGAGTGCCACGACCGCCCCCGCCAGCGGGACCGGCACTCCGCGCGCTTCCAGCGCCGGCGCCAGGTAGGTCAGGAAGCCCAGCAGGACGGCTCCCTCCAGCAGGGCCACGGCCATGACGTACCACTGCCATCCCGAGCGCAGCACCGCACGGAACGGGGCCAACGGGGTGCGGGGCCGCTGCCGTTCGGGTTCGGGCAGGCGCCGCAGCCGCACCGCCAGACCGGCCGCGAGGAGTCCGGGCAGGGCGAAGACGAGCCGCCAGCTCAGCCAGTGGGCCAAGGCGCCCGCGACTACGGACGCCGTCGCCGTCCCCAGGGCGAAGGCGGTCATCAGCTCGCTCAGCGGGCGCTGCCGCACCGCCGCGGGCACCGTGTCGCCGACGTAGGTCAGGGACGCGGCGATCGCCGCCGCGAAGCAGCCGCCGGCCGCCATGCGCGCCCCGATGAGCACCGGGGCGTTGTACGCCGCCGCGGAGGCCAGGGCGGCAACGGCCGCGCCGCCGAGCGACACCCGCATCGCCCACACCCGGCCCCGGAGATCACTGACCAGGCCCCACACCGGCTGCATGAGGCCGTAGGCGAGGTAGTAGCCGCCGGCCGCGAGGGCCACCGTCGGTAGCGGGGCGCCCAGCCGCGGGCCGATGAGCACCAGCATGGGGGCGATGCAGAAGCGGTCGAAGTTGCTGACGAATCCCGCGGTGCGCAGCAGCCGCAGGGCGGACCGCGGCAGGCGGGTCGCCGCCGGTGAGGGGAGGGTGGTGGACATGGGTCGGGCATGCCTTCCGGGCTTCGACGAGGTCGGGTGAACTCCGCACATGTGCCGTGGAGTTGATCTCAGTTCAGCACCGGGCCCGCCGGCGCGGGTGTCGCCGGCTATTACCCTTGCTGACAGGCAGTCGGGAGACCGGCGCCCGGAGCCCCCGCGCACGCCCGGCGCGGACCGGCCCCTCCCGGCTCCGACGGCCCGTGCGGGGCACGCCGGTGCCCCGCAGCGGACGTCCACGACCCGGAGGACCGGCACCATGGCACGCGGCAGGCCGTCGGGCCCCGTCCGATCCGCGCGAACGCCCCACGCCACCCCCGAGGCCGAGCTCGGGGCCTTTCTGCGCTCGCGCCGGGAGCGGCTCGCACCGGCGGACGTCGGGCTTCCGGAGACTCCCGGCCGCCGGACACCGGGGCTGCGGCGCACCGAGGTCGCCGGTCTCGCCGGAATCAGTACGTCCTGGTACACGTGGCTGGAGCAGGGCCGGGTCCGCACCTCCGAGCAGGTGCTGCGCGCGGTCGCGACGGCGCTGCGGCTGGACCCCGCGGAGCGCGCGCACGTGCTGTCGTTCCTGGCGGCGCACCGGCCGCCCGCCGCGGCGCCCACCTGGGTGTCCCGCAATCTGCACAGCCTGGTGCGGGCCATGGCGCCGCATCCGGCGGTGGTCCTCGATCCGCACTGGGACCTGCTGGCGTGGAACGACGCGTACGCCGCTCTCCTGACCGATCCGGCCCGGCTCCGCCCCGGGGAGCGCAACCTCCTGTGGCTGGTCTTCCACTGGCCCGCCGCCCGCACCCTGCTCGCCGACTGGGAGCAGGACGCCCGTGCCCTGCTGGGGCAGTTCCGCGCCCGGGCGGCGCGGTCGCCGCAGGACCCGCGGTTCGCCGAGCTGATCGGCACACTGCTGGCCGACCCGGACGCGGCGCGCTGGTACCGGCGGCGGGAGACGTCCGGATTCCATCCCGCGGTACGGCACTTCAGGCACCCGACCGCCGGCGATCTGCGCCTGCGGTACGTGAAGCTGGCCGCGGTCGACGAGCCGGGCCACCACTTCCTGGCGTATCTGCCCGACGACGACGCCACCGAGGGCGCGTTGCGCACGCTGTCGGCGCCGGGCGGCACCCCGGCCGCTCTTCCGGCCGGCACGCTGCCGGTGCCGCCCGGCGCCCCGGCGGGTCAGGGTGCGGCAGGCCGTACCGGGTAGGGCACGAACGTGCCGCTGTGCTGGTCGATGTGGAGCGTGCGGCCGAGGGGCGGCGCGGCGCGCTGCGGGCATTCCAGGCGTTCACAGACGCGGCAGCCCATGCCGATGGGGGTGGCGGCGGAGGCGCTGTCGAGGTCCAGCCCGTCGGAGTAGACGAGCCGGTGCGCGTGGCGGATCTCGCAGCCCAGGCCGATGGCGAAGGTCTTGCCGGGGTCGCCCCAGCCCCCGCGGTGACGGGTGACGGCCCGCGCGGTCCACAAGTAGCGCTGCCCGTCCGGCATTTCGGCGACCTGGACGTGGATGCGACCGGGGGCGGCGAACGCCTCGTAGACATTCCACAGCGGGCAGGTGCCGCCGGCGCGGGAGAAGTGGAAACCGGTCGCGGACTGGCGTTTGGACAGGTTCCCGGCCCGGTCGACCCGGACGAAGGAGAACGGCACACCGCGCAGGCGGGGCCGCTGGAGGGTGCTCAGGCGGTGGCAGACGGTCTCGTAGCCGAGGCCGTAGCGGTCGGTGAGCAGCTCGATGTCGTAGCGGAACTCCTCGGCCGCGGCGTGGAAGCTCCGGTACGGCAGGATCAGGGCGGCGGCGAAGTGGTTGGCGATGCCGATCCGGGCCAGGGCGTGGGTGGGGCTGCCGGCCGGGAAGTCCTCGGCGGCCCGGCGGTCCAGTTCCGCGCCGTGTTCGAGCAGGGCGAGCTGGGTGGCCATGCGGAACGCGCGCTGGCCGGGGCGCAGCCGGGCGGACAGGTGGAGGGTGCGGGTCGTGCCGTCGTAGTGGTGCAGGCGGTCACCGGCCCCGCCGGACAGGCGTACGCCGTGGGCGTCGGCGAGCCGGGCGGTCAGGGCCGGCAGGACGTCGCCGGGGCGGATGCCGATCTCCCCGGCCAGCTGTTCCGCGGCGAGGTCGGTGTCGTGCAGGTAGTTCTGCCGGCGGTAGAAGAAGTCCCGGATCTCCTCGTGGGGTGAGCGGGGCGTCTCCGCGGCGCCGTCCCGGCCGTCGGCGGCTCCGGCGAGGCGCTCGGAGAGGAGCTGGTTGCGGCGGCCCAGATCGAGGAGCACCTGCGCCACCGCGGGCATGCGTGCGGCCAGTTCGGCGAGGTCGGACGGGGACACCCGGGAGGCCGCGATCTCTCCCGTCAGGGTCTCCCGCAGGTCGGCCACCAGCCGGGTCGTGTCGCGTTCGGAGAAGAAGCCCGGGTCGACGCCGAAGGCCTCCGTCAGCTTGAGCAGCACGGGCACGGTGAGCGGGCGGGAGTCGTGCTCCATCTGGTTCAGATAGCTCGGGGAGATGCCCAGGACGCGGGCCAGCTCCACCTGGCTCATCCGGCGCTCCTCGCGCAGCCGCCGCAGCCGGGCTCCCGCGTACGTCTTGCTCACCGCGTGCTCCTCCGTGATTCGGGACGGACGTCAGCGTACGCCGGTCAGCCGCCGACGCACCCTTCGCAAGGTTGGCAAATCCCGGGGTGAAGATTCGCAGAAGTTGGCAGGCATCCCGCCTTGATGGCACTCAGTGCCAGTGTCAGAGTTTTCCGCACGGCCTGCCGGACCTTCGGCAGCAGGCGCACCCCACCGGGCGCGATTCATGCCCTGACGTCGGAGATCCCGGCGGTGGCCGCGCCCTGCCGACAGTACGGCGCCGCTCTCCCCAGCGGCGGTCCGGCAGGCCGCGCCCATGATCACGACACACAGTGCCAACCCATTGCGCATCAGCGCGGAGATTGGCAGCAAAGACAACCGAGAGAGACGGTGACGACCATGGCAGAGGCGAGGACGCAAGCGGCCGAGGAGCTCGCGCGACGCTGGGCCGCCGACCCCCGGTGGCAGGGCGTGGAGCGCACCTACGGCGCCGAGGAGGTGGTCCGGCTCTCCGGCAGCGTCCGCGAGGAGCACACCCTGGCCCGGCGCGGTGCCGAGCGGCTCTGGCGCCAGCTGCACGAACTCGACTACGTGCACGCACTCGGCGCGCTGACCGGCGGCCAGGCCGTGCAGCAGATCAAGGCCGGTCTCCAGGCCGTCTATCTGTCGGGCTGGCAGGTGGCCGCCGACGCCAACCAGGCCGGCCACACCTACCCCGACCAGAGCCTGTACCCGGCCAACTCGGTCCCGCAGGTGGTGCGCCGGATCAACAACGCGCTGCTGCGCGCCGATCAGATCGCCACGGCCGAGGGCGGCGAGGACACCACCGACTGGCTGGCGCCGATCGTCGCCGACGCCGAGGCCGGCTTCGGCGGACCTCTCAACGCCTTCGAGCTGACCAAGGCGATGATCGCCGCCGGCGCGGCCGGTATCCACTACGAGGACCAGCTCGCCTCCGAGAAGAAGTGCGGCCACCTCGGCGGCAAGGTCCTGGTGCCCACCGCCCAGCACATCCGCACCCTCAACGCGGCCCGGCTCGCCGCCGACATCGCCGATGTGCCGACCGTCATCGTGGCCCGCACCGACGCCCTCGCCGCGAACCTGCTCACCAGCGACGTGGACGAGCGCGACGCCCGGTTCTGCACCGGCGAGCGCACCGCGGAGGGCTTCTACCGCGTGGAGAACGGCATGGCCCCGGTCATCGCCCGCGGCCTGGCGTACGCCCCCTACGCCGACCTCATCTGGGTCGAGACCGGCACCCCGGACCTGGCGCAGGCCCGCGAGTTCGCCGAGGCGATCCACGCCCAGTACCCGGACCGGATGCTCGCCTACAACTGCTCGCCCTCCTTCAACTGGAAGGCCGCGCTGGACGACGACCAGATCGCCAAGTTCCAGCGCGAACTGGGGGCCATGGGATACAAGTTCCAGTTCATCACCCTGGCCGGCTTCCACTCGCTCAACCACGGCATGTTCGACCTGGCGCGCGGCTACGCCGAGTCCGGCATGACCGCGTATGTCGACCTCCAGGAAAAGGAGTTCGCCGCCCAGCAGCACGGCTTCACCGCTGTCAGGCACCAGCGCGAGGTCGGCACCGGCTACTTCGACCAGGTCTCCACCGCCCTCAACCCCGCCTCCTCCACCACGGCGCTCACCGGCTCCACCGAGGAGGAGCAGTTCCACTAAGCCCTGTCGTCGAACGACAGGCCCCAGGCCCTGTCCGCGGCCGATGCGCCGGATCCCGCCGGGCCGAGGAGGCGCGGCGCCGCTGACCGCGTCCGGCCCGGTCCGGCGGATGCCCCGGGCCGCCCGGCCGGGTGCATCCGTCCGGCCGGGCCCCCTGGCCGAGCGGGGGCCGGGCGTCCGTCTCCGCCCGCCCCCGCTCTCTTCCCCCGTTCAGGAGAACGCCATGTCCACCAGCGCACTGACCCACCGCGTCCGCGTCCTCGCGGAACCCGGCCACCGGCACGACGAGATCCTCACCCCCGCCGCCCTGGACTTCGTCGGCAGCCTCGTGGCCGCGTTCGGCGAGCGCCGGCGGGAGCTGCTCAAGGAGCGCCGCCGGCAGGCCATCCGCCTCTCGGCCGGAGCCCCGCTCGACTTCCCGCTGGTCACCTCCGCCGTGCGGGCCGACCCGTCCTGGCGGGTCGCCCCGCCGGCTCCAGGCCTGACGGACCGCCGCGTCGAGATCACCGGGCCGCCCGAGCGCCGCATGGCCGTCAACGCCCTGAACTCCGGCGCCCAGGTGTGGATGGCGGACTTCGAGGACGCCACCTCCCCCACCTGGGACAACATCGTCGGTGGCCAGCTCACCCTGCTCGACGCCGTCGAGCGCCGCATCGACTTCACCACCGACGAGGGCAAGGAGTACCGGCTGGGCGACCACGGCCGGCTCGCCACCATCGTGGTCCGCCCCCGCGGCTGGCACCTCACCGAGGAACACCTGGAATTCGACGGGCGGCCCGTCCCCGCCGCGCTCGTCGACTTCGGCCTGTACTTCTTCCACTGCGCCCGGCGCCAGATCGACGCCGGCCACGGCCCGTACTTCTACCTCCCCAAGCTGGAGAACCGGTACGAGGCGCGGCTGTGGAACGACATCTTCGTCCACGCCCAGGAACTGCTCGGGCTCCCCCGCGGCACCATCCGGGCCACCGTGCTCATCGAGACGATCACCGCCGCGGTGGAGATGGAGGAGATCCTCCACGAGCTGCGGGAACACAGCGCGGGCCTCAACGCCGGCCGCTGGGACTACCTGTTCAGCCTGATCAAGACCTTCGGCCATCGCACGGACTTCCGGCTGCCGGACCGGGCGAAGGTCACCATGACCGCACCCTTCATGCGGGCGTACACCGAACTGCTGGTGCGCACCTGCCACCGGCGCGGGGCCCACGCCATCGGCGGCATGGCCGCGCAGGTGCCGAGCCGCGACCCGGCGGCCCGCGAGGCCGCGCTCGCGACGGTCCGGCTGGACAAGGAGCGCGAGGCCGAGGACGGCTTCGACGGCTCCTGGGTCGCCCACCCCGGTCTCGTCCCGGTGTGCCGCGAGGTCTTCGACGGCGTCCTCGGCGACCGGCCGCACCAGATCGACCGCACCCGGGACGAGGTGGACGTCACCGCCGCCGACCTGCTGTCGGTGCGTCGCATCGCCGCCCCGCCCACCCCGGAAGGGATCCGCACCAACATCAGCGTCGCGCTGCGGTACTTCGCCGCCTGGCTCCGCGGGCAGGGGGCGGTCGCCGTGGACGGCCTGATGGAGGACGCCGCCACCGCCGAGATCGCCCGGGTGCAGATCTGGCAGTGGCTGCGCCACCGCGCCGTCGACCGCGGGACCGTGCTGCGGCACCTCGACGACGAGGCCGCCGCGCTGGGGGCCGCCCACCCGTGGGCGCCCGTCGACGAGGCGCGGGCGCTCTTCGAACGGACGGCGCTGGCAGCGGAGTTGCCACTCTTCTTCACCCCGGACGCCTATACGCGCCACCTCGTGCGGCGGGCGGAGGCCGGGTCATGAGTCACGGCATCGAGCGGGTCGGTGTGGTCGGCGGCGGGCAGATGGGGGCCGGGATCGCCGAGGTGTGCGCGCGGTCCGGCCTCGACACCGTGCTCTGCGAGGTGGACGCGGTGGCCGCCCGCGCCGCGCGGGAACGGATCTCGGCCTCCCTCGACCGCGCGGTGCGCCGCGGCAAGCTGGGGCGGCCCGCGGCCGACGACGCCCTGACCCGGATCGTCTGCACCGGCAGCCTGACGGACCTGGCCGACCGGCAGTTGGTCGTCGAGGCGGTCGTGGAGAACCAGGACGCCAAGACCGAGGTCTTCGCCGCGCTCGACAAGATCGTCGAGGATCCGTCGGCGGTGCTGGCCACGAACACGTCCTCCCTCCCCGTCATGCGGCTCGGCCGGGCGACCGGCCGCGCCGACCGGGTCATCGGACTGCACTTCTTCAACCCGGTGCCGGTGCTGCCGCTGGTGGAGGTGGTGACCTCGCTGCACACCTCGGCCCCGACCGTGGCCGCGGCCGAGGACTTCGTCACCCGGACCCTGGGCAAGTCGGTGATCCGGTCCCAGGACCGGGCGGGCTTCGTGGTCAACGCCCTGCTCATTCCGTACGTCCTAGCGGCGGTGCGGATGGCCGAGTCCGGGTTCGCCACCGCGGCCGACATCGACGCCGGGATGGAGCAGGGCTGCGCCCACCCCATGGGCCCCCTGAAACTCGCCGACCTGATCGGCCTGGACACCGTCGCCGCCATCGCGGAGTCGCTCTACGACGAGTTCCGCGAGCCCCTCTACGCACCCCCGCCCCTGCTCCAGCGCATGGTGGAGGCAGGGCTGCTGGGCCGCAGGACCGGACGCGGGTTCCACAGGTACGACGACGCCTGAGGACCCGGTGCTCCGCGGGCCTGAGTCCTCCACGCCCCGGTGCTCCGGAGGCCGGGGGGCGAGCGGGCCGCGCGAGCCGGCGGGCCACCGGTTGAGGGACCGGCGGCCGCCGTGAGAAAGGGCGGGAGGCACCGGGCGCGGCGCCTCCCGCCCTCATGCGAGCCGCGGGCGTCCCGTGGGAACCACCGCACGACGCAGCGCCTCTCACCCCCTGGAGAAGCCGTGTGGCCCACTCCGCCACACACCGCGAGGAGTTGCAGATGATCGGGATGCTGAGCACCGGCGAGAAGATCACGGCGGTGCTCGTCACCGTCCTGGCGATCGGCCTCGCCTTCGGCGCGTTCACGTGGTTGAAGCGGCGCTGACCCGCCCCTGGTGCGCCGGGAACGGGTGACACCTCGACGGCCCGACACCCCGACGCCGGTATGCCGGCGTCGGGGTGTCGGGC
>NZ_JBEOXS010000083.1:0-26607 GCF_040296705.1 Streptomyces sp. NPDC002055 | reverse complement strand
CCGCTGTCCGACGGGCGGCCGTGGCCACCGGCGGAGGGGGCGACGGTGCCGGGGTCCCGGCGGTCGGCGTCGCTGTCGCGCTCTCCGGCGGGCCGCCCGGCTCGACGGCCGCTCCGGCTTCCGCGTCCGAGGCCGGTGCTCCGGCCCGCCCGCCGTTCGCCGGGGAGGTCAGGCCCATGCCAGATGCTCCCGGTTGTGGGCGATCAGCCGGTCCGCCAGCGCCTCCGCGGTCCCGTACCGGCCGATCAGCGGGTGGGCCAGCAGGGCCTTCACCACCCGGTCGCGGCCGCCCCGCAGGGCGGCGTCCAGGGCCAGGTCCTCGTACGCGGCGACCCCGGCGACCAGCCCCGCGTACAGCGGGTCGAGTGGCGCCACCGGCAGCGGGACCGCGCCCCCGGGGCCGACCCGGGCCGGGACCTCGACCACCGCGTCGTCCGGCAGGAACGGCAGCACACCGCCGTTCGCCGCGTTGACCACCTGGATCCCCTCGGCGCCGTCCCCCAGCAGGGCGGCGGCCAGCGCCACCGCGGCCTCCGAGTAGTAGGCCCCGCCGCGCCGGGCCAGCAGCGCGGGCTTCTCCGCCAGCGCCGGGTCGGCGTACACCGCCAGCAACTCCTGCTCCATCGCCGCCACCTCGGCGGCCCGGGGAGGCCGGTCCCGCTGCTCCGCCACCACCTCGTCGTGCGTGTAGAAGTAGCGCAGGTAGTACGAGGGGACGACGCCGAGCCGGTCGAGCAGGGAGCGCGGCAGCCCCAGGTCCGCGGCGAGCGCGGCGCCGTGCGCGGCGAGCAGCGAGGGCAGCAGGTCCTTCCCGCCGGGCCCGCCGAGCCGGACGGCCCGCTCCCAGGTGAGGTGGTTGAGCCCGACGTGGTCGAGATACAGCTCCTCGGGGCGCAGCCCCAGCAGCCCGGCGAACTTCCGCTGCAGCCCGATGGCGACATTGCACAGCCCGACGGCCCGGTGCCCGGCCCCGAGTAGCGCGCGCGTCACGATCCCGACCGGGTTGGTGAAGTCGATGATCCAGGCGCCCGGGTTCCGCCGCCGCACCCGCTCGGCGATCTCCAGGACCACCGGCACGGTCCGCAGCGCCTTGGCCAGCCCGCCCGCGCCGGTGGTCTCCTGCCCCACGCAGCCGCAGCTCAGCGGCCAGGTCTCGTCCCCGGCGCGGGCCGCCTGCCCGCCGACGCGCAGTTGCAGCAGGACCGCGTCCGCGCCGTCCACCCCGGCGTCGAGGTCGGCGGTGGTGACGACCCGGCCGCCGTGGCCCTGCCGGGCGAGGATCCGCCGCGCGAGGCCGCCGACGAGCTCCAGCCGGTCCGCGGCGGGGTCGACCAGCACCAGCTCGTCGAGCGGCAGGACGTCCCGTAACCGTGCGAAGCCGTCGACCAGCTCGGGCGTATAGGTGGACCCGCCGCCCACCACCGTGACCCTGCGGGGGCGCGGGCCCCGCTCCCGGGAAGCATCCGGCATCGGCCCTCCAGGGGCTGTCGGTTGTCGCGACTGCTGTCGGTGACGGCGCCGTCGGCATCCGGGTCGTCCCTCCGCGTACCTCCGGGGACCGGTGGCGACCTACGGCCGATGGTCCCGCAGCCGCCGGTCCCGCCGCAGCGTTGTGCGGGAAAAGAGGGGACCACGCCCCAGGTGCCGGACACACCACGGCCCCCTCCGCGAACGGAGGGGGCCGTGGGGAAGCGGGCGGCGGAGCCCGCTACTTCGCCAGATTCGTGCCGCCGCCGCCTGCCGGGGGCGCGATCGGCGTCGCGCTCATCGACTGCGGCGACGACGGGTTGCTCAGCGCGGACGGCGCGGCCATGCCCGCCGTCGGGTCGGCAGCGGCCTCCGCCCCCTCCAGCGGCAGCCCGCCGACGATCCGGATGCCCGCGGTGTCGAACGCCTGCTTGACGCGCCAGCGCAGCTCCCGCTCCACGCCCAGCGCCTTGCCGGGCATGGTCTTCGCCGCGATCCGGATCACCATCGACTCCAGCGTCACCGCGTCCAGGCCCAGGACCTCCACCGGGCCCCAGAGCCGCTCGTTCCAGGGCTCCTCCTTGGCCATCGCGTCGCCGGCCTCCTGGATGGTGCGGCGGGCGGTCTCCAGGTCCTCGTCGTAGCGCACCGGCACGTCCACGAAGGCCGTGGCCCAGCCCTGGCTCTTGTTGCCGATCCGCTTCACCTCGCCGTTGCGGACGTACCAGATCTCGCCCTCGTCGCCGCGGAGCTTGGTCACCCGCAGTCCGACCTCGATCACTTCGCCGGCGGCGACGCCCGCGTCGATCGTGTCGCCGACGCCGTACTGGTCCTCGAGGATCATGAAGACGCCGGAGAGGAAGTCGGTGACCAGGTTGCGGGCGCCGAAACCGAGGGCCACACCCGCGACACCGGCGCTGGCGAGCAGCGGGGCCAGATTGATGTTCAGGATCGACAGGACGGTGAGCGCCGCCGTGCCGAGAATCACAAAAGATGTGACACTGCGCAGCACCGAACCGATGGCCTCGGAGCGCTGCCGGCGCCGTTCGGCATTGACCAGCAGACCGCCCAGCGCGGTGCCGTCCACGGCCTGCGCGGTGCGGTTCATCCGGGTGATGAACTTGGTGATCGCCTTGCGGACGACCGACCTGAGGACCATCGCGATGACGATGATCAGCAGGATCCGCAACCCGGCGCTGAGCCAGGTCGACCAGTTCGCCTCGAGCCAGCCGGCTGCCTGGGAGGCGTCGTCCTGCGCCTCTCGGATCGAGGGCGCCGTTGTCGTCGTGCCAGTGGCCAGCAACCAGGACACAGCAGAAACCTTCCGTGTAGACCACGGGCCGCGGGGCGGCCCACCCGCCATGACGGGCGCGGGCAGACCAACCACACTAACGGGGCAAGCGGAATGATCCGTTGCTCTGTTCGAGAGAGGGCGGGTTTCGGCGGGGGAAGAAAAGGGTGTGGTCGAAAACACTCTGGATGCGTTACCCGGACGTGGTGGCGCCGCGACCAGGCATGAGGAGAGACTGAGAACAGATCGTCCCGGCGCGAGCCACGCGCCGCCGGCGTACAAGGAGGCACCCGTGCCGCACGTCCTGGTCCTCAACGCGTCGTACGAGCCGCTCGGCGTCGTACCGCTCCGCCGCGCGCTCATCCTCGTCCTCAACGACAAGGCGATCAGCCTCGAGGACTCCGGCGCCCTGATGCACAGCGCTACCACTGTCATACCCGCGCCCAGCGTCGTCCGTCTCAAGCGCTTCGTGCGGGTCCCCTTCCGGGGGCCCGTTCCGCTCACCCGCCGCGCCCTGTTCGCCCGTGACGGCGGCCGGTGCGCGTACTGCGGTGGCGTCGCAACCAGCGTCGATCACGTCATTCCGCGCAGCCGCGGCGGTCAGCACGCCTGGGAGAACGTGGTGGCCGCATGCCGCCGCTGCAACCACGTCAAGGCCGACCGGCACGTCGCGGAGCTGGGCTGGCGGCTGCGGCACCAACCCGCCCCGCCGTCCGGACTGGCGTGGCGGATCATCGGCACGGGGCATAGAGACCCGCGCTGGCTGCCATACCTGCAGCCGTACGGCGCGGACGACGCGATGGCCCGGATCGACGGCATATCTGCCTGAGACCGGGCCTCAGTCGTCCCTGCCGCGCCCCGCCCGCCACCGCCGTCCTGGCGGGGCGGGCGTTCTGCCGTGGCGTACCGGCCGCCGGGGGCGGACCGGCGGGAGGCGGACCGGCGGGGACGGGGCCCACGGCGGGCCGACGGGGCCGGGGACCACCGGCGGGCCGGCGTGAGAAATCCCTCCCGGACGCCGGCGTCCGCTCCCGTACCCCGGCGTTCGGCGCTCCCAGCGCAAGGCCCCCTCAGTCGCTGACGGCGTACGCCTCCACCGACCAGAGCGAGTAGCCGAAGCGGGTGGCGCGCCGGTCGCCCTGGATCCGGACGAACCGGGTGTCCTTCGGCGCGTCCAGCCCGACCGTCTCCCGGCCGCCCCGGCCCTCCCGGACCGTCGCCGCCGTGCGCCAGCGGCGGCCGTCGGGCGAGACCTGCACGCGGTACCCGGCGGCGTACGCGTCCTGCCAGTGCAGCACCAGCCGGCCGACCCGGGCGGGCCGGTCCAGCTCCAGCTGCAGCCAGGCGCCGTCCTCGACGGGGGAGGACCAGCGGGACCGGGGGTTCCCGTCGAGGGCGGCCGAGGCGGGGAAGTCCGCCGTCTCGTCCCCCGAGGAGGTGGCCTTCGCTCCACGCGCCAGATCCCGGCCCCCGGCCTGCGGGAACGCCCGCACCGCCAGGGTGCGCCGCTCACCGCCGAAGTCGACGGGGACCTCGTACCGGCCGGCCCGGGTGCCCTCGGGCACCGAGACCCGCACCGGCACGGTCGTCCTCGCCCCGCGCGGCGCCACCGTCCCCTCGGGGACCTCGACCCGGATGCCCTTCGGGGCGTCGGCCACCAGCCGGCCGCGGATGCGCGAGGGGCGCTGCGAGGTGATCTCCGCGGTGACGGTCTGCGGCTCCCCGCCGATCTCGGCGTCCGTCTCGCCGCTGCTCAGCTCGAACCGCGCGGCCGGGGTGTCCGCGAACCACGGCACCACGCCGTGCACCGCCGGGGCCTCGCCGTCCTCCGGCCAGGACAGCCGCAGCGCGTCGGCCCGCATCCCGCGGCCCTGCAGCTGGGTCCAGCCGTCGTCGGACAGCGCGCCGACCCGGCGCCAGCCCTCACCGGGGACGTGCGCCCGCACCGTCACCGCGGTCCCGGCGCGCCCGGCCGGCTCGGACAGCACGCTCACCGCGGCCAGCGGGCGGGCCCGGTCCAGGGCCATGGTCAGCGAGGACGGGCCCTCGATGAAGGAGGTACGGGAGTGCACCCGGTCCGCGCCGGTCCAGTGGTCGCCCAGGCGCAGGGCCTCGGTCAGGAACGGCGCCAGCACGCCCCGGCCGACGGTCGCGGACTCGGCGCCGATCTCCTTGCGCAGCCGGCGGACGTCCAGCTGGGCCCGCCAGGCCCGCGGGCCGTCGTCCGCCGCCTGGGCCAGCAGCATGTCCACCGCGCGTCCGCCCGCCTCGCCGTACCGGGCCAGTTGCGCCAGCCAGGGCTTCGCGTCCCGGGCGAGCGGATGGCCGGACAGCCGTCGCGGGGCCTCGCGCATCACCGTGAAGGCGTGGTGCAGCCGCTCCGCCGCCGCGGTCAGCTTCCGGCGGTCCCGGTCCGCGTAGGCCTCCCGGAGGTCCGCCATGAGCGGCCGCAGATAGGCGGACTCGTCCCCGCCCAGCATGGACGAGGCGTCGTTGCCCGCCAGCGCGGCCACCGCCTCACGGGTCTCCCGGTCCGGGCCCGAGAGCTCGGCCACCGCCGCCGTCCAGGACTCCTGGGGGCGGTAGCCGCGCGGGTTCCAGGCGTAGTCGGCGGCCGTGAAGAGCGGGATGCGCGAGGCGGCCGGCTGCTCCATGGCGTTGGCCAGCAGCGCGGCCGAGCCGGTCGCGACGGCCGGCTCCCGGCCGGTGTAGGGGCCGAGGAAGAGGCGGTCCTGCGCGAAGTCGTTGACCGGGTAGTTGTCCATGGTGAACAGCGGGTGGTCCAACGCGGCGCGGGCGTCCCGGAGTTCGCCTCCGGTGATGGTCCGCGGCACCACGCCCACCCCGGTCCACGCCACCTCCACGCGCTCGTCCAGCCGCTCGGCGAGGGCGCGCCGGTAGGCCGTGGCGCCGTCCTGGTAGAACTCGGTCGGCATCAGCGACAGCGCGGGCGCCTCCGGGTGGCGCTCGGCCAGCCGCCGGGCCACCGCGTTCACCACCCGCGCCTGCGCCTTCGCCGCGGCCGCGGGCCCGGAGCCGAACCGGTCGCCGTCCTCGTCGCAGTGCCACTCGCTGTAGCTCACGTTCGGGAACTGCAGCTGGAACGAGCGCACCCCCAGCGCCCACATCGACTCGACCTTGCGGCTCAGTGCCCGCAGATCCTCGTCGGAGGAGAAGCAGAACGCCTGGCCGGGGGAGACGGCCCAGCCCAGGGTGACGTGGTTGCGCCGGGCCCCCTCGGCCAGCCGGCGGAACGCCGCCCGGTCGGCCGCCGGGTACGGATCGCGCCAGCGGGCCTGGCGGTACGGGTCGTCGCCGGGTGCGTACAGATAGCGGTTCTGCTTGGTGCGGCCCATGAAGTCGAGCTGGCCGAGGCGCTGTTCGAGGGACCAGGGCGAGCCGTAGAAGCCCTCGGTCATCCCGCGCACCGCGGTCGTGGGCCAGTCGCGCACCTGCACCCCGGCGAACGACCGCGCCCCGCCCCGGCCCACCGTGAGCTGCCGCAGCGTCTGCGCGGCGTGGAACAGCCCGTCCGGCCCGACGCCGTCGAGCGCGACGGTGTCCCGGCCGCCGACCCGGCCCGACGCCAGCCGGTAGCCGCCGGACGGCAGGTCCCCGCGCGCGGGAGCCCGCAGGGCGCGCAACGCGTCCTGCGCGCCCCGCCGGTCGGCCCGGACGACGAGTCCGCGGGCGGGCAGCGGGGCATCGGGACGGTGGTCCACCACCGTGCGGGCCCCGGCGGACCGCAGCGTGGCGCGCAGTGCTTCCAGGGCGTACGGGTCGGTGCCGTCCTCGGCCACCAGCACGACCTCGTCGGTCACCCGGACGGGTGACCCCTGGGCACGTGCCTGCTGCGGCCGGGGCCAGACGGCCGGAACCCCGCTGTCGCTCTCCCGGTCCTCGGCCGCGGCACTGGAGCCGCCCGGCTGCGGGGGAGGAGCGGCCACCGCGCCGGGAGCGCCGCCGAGCAGCCCGCCGATGACCGCGGCCGCCAGCGCCGTCGCCCCGGCCACCCGTCCGCCCCGCTCCCGGCGCCCGTACGGTCCGCTCCCCCGCAGCTGCACGGCTGTCTCCTCGCCCGGTCGCTGGTGTGCCAATGGGCACCGAGCCCACCACCCGCTTCACGGGGGTGTCAACGACGGTGACCGTTGTGGGCGGGTTGTTCCCCGAGGAGACCGCATCACCCCGCGCGCGGGGCGGCGCACGGACCCACCGGGCGCCGTGCGGGCCCGCCCTGACGGTGCCTCGACAACATCCCGGGGCGGGGCCGCACTCGGTATCCCGGCGCGGGGCCGTATTCGGTGACCGCTCCACGGACGGGCGGGGCCGTATTCGGTCCCCCCAGGCGGGCGACGCCGTACGCGATCCCTGCCCCCCGCGGGCGGCCCCGTCTCCGCGGTCCGGCTCGGCCCTTGCCTGCTCCCCACGCGCGGGGCGCACGCTCCCGGGCGGGCCCCGGGCGGTACGAACCGCCTGCGCCGCGGCCGTTCTTCGGCCTCCGGCCCCATGTCCCGTTCGACCACCGGCCCCATGCCCCGCGTGCGCCGTACAGTGGCCGAATGGCCGACCCGCACGAGCTCACGATGCTGGAACAGGCAGCGGCGATCCGGAACGGCGCCCTGTCACCCGTCGAACTCGCCGAGCACTATCTGCGCCGGATCGAACGCCTCGACGCCACCGTCGGCGCGTACGTCACCGTCACCGCGGACCGCGCGCTGGACGACGCCCGCCGGGCGGCGGACCTTCTCGCCCGCCGGGGCGGCGGTGACCTCCCGCCGCTGCTCGGGGTGCCGCTGCCGGTCAAGGACCTCGACCCGGTGCCCGGCGTCCGCTGGACCGGCGGATCGGCCGTGTTCGCCGACCGGACCGCGCCGCCGGAGGCCGCCACCCACCTCGTCGGCCTGCTCGAACGCGCCGGGACCGTCCTGCTCGGCAAGACCAGCACCCCCGAGTTCGGACTCCCCGCGTACACCGAGAGCCGGGTCGGCCCGCCGGCCCGCACCCCGTACGACCCGTCGCTCGGCGCGGGCGGCTCCAGCGGCGGCGCGGCGGCCGCGGTCGCCGCGGGGCTCGCTCCCGCCGCGCCCGGCAGCGACGGCGGCGGCTCCATCCGCATCCCGGCGAGCTGCTGCGGCCTCGTCGGTCTCAAGCCGAGCCGCGGCCGGGTCAGTCCGGCGCCGCTGGGTGACGTCAGCGGGCTCGTCACCGCGGCGCCGCTCGCCCGCACGGTCCGCGACACCGCGGCGCTCCTCGACGTCATGGCCGGCCCGGTGCCGGGCGACCCGTCCCCCGTCGCGCCGCCGGCCGGCCCGTTCCTCGACTGGTGCGAGCGGCCCCCCGGCCGGCTGCGGATCGGCCGCTGGGCCCGCCCCGACGTGCCGGGCGTCGAGGTGGCGCCGGAGGTGCTGGACGCCTACGAGAAGACCTCCGCCCTCCTCGCCGAGCTGGGGCACGAGGTCGTGGAGGCCGAGCAGCCGCTGCGCCCGGGTGACCGGGACGCCTTCACGCCCGTCTGGGCGGTGCTGTCCGCGCTGCCGCCGGTGCCGCCGGAGCGCGAGGCCGAGCTGATGCCGCTCACCCGCTACCTGCGCGACCAGGGCCGGGCGACCGACGGCGTGGACTACGCCCTCGCCCTCGCCGCCATGCAGGCCGCGGGGCGCCGCTTCGCCGCGGGGGTGGCGCCCTTCGACGTGGTGCTCACCCCGACGCTCGCCCAGCTCCCGCAGCCGGTGGGGGCCCTCCGCAACGACGCGGACCCGGCCGCCGACTTCCGGGCACAGCTCGCCTTCACCCCGTTCACCGCGCCGTGGAACATCGCCGGCCTGCCCGCCGTCTCGCTGCCGCTCGGCTGGACCGGCGCGGGGTTGCCGGTCGGCATGATGCTGGGCGGACCGCACGGCTCGGAGGGCCCGCTGTTGTCGCTCGCGGCCCAGCTGGAGGCCGCAGCGCCCTGGCGGGACCGGCGGCCCCGGGTCTACTGACGCGGACCTCCGAGAGGCCCGGGGCGCCGGACCGAGGCCGGGTGGTGAGCGAGGTCGTGCCCGGCCGAGGTCGCGCCGGGCCGAGGTCGCGCCGGGCCGTGACCGAGGGCGCGCCGGGATTCCGCAGTGCCGACCAGGCCGGGCCGGGCGGGAACGGAGCGGCATCGCCGCTGGTGGCGGCCCTGATCGCGCACGGTCCACGAGCCCGGCGGACGGCCCGGCCGTCCCCGCCCCTCGTCCCCGTGATCGTCACCGCCGTCCGGCAGAAAATCCGCCGTCGGGGACGCCCGTTCTCCGGCAATCCCTGCGCCCGGGAGCCCGTCCGGCCGTGAAATCGGGCACGGTATGCCTATTGTGAGCTGGGACACCTTCCCCGGGTGTTTACGTCTGCTCCGGCATCCGCTGGGTAGGGCTCGATCTGACCCACTGCCGAGGAACACCCAGGGAGGCCCCTCGTGGCCGCGTCCGCACCTCTGCTTCTGTCCACCCGTTCCAAACCCGCAGCCCCCATCGTCGAACCCCTGGATCCCATGCCCGCCAACCCGCTCGACCTCGACGGCCTGTCCGACCCGGACTCCGGCCTGGACGGCGCGAGCTCCAGTGAGTGGGCCGAGCCGCCGCTCACCAGTGAGCCGCCGCTGGCCGACAGCTGCCCCCTCACCAGCGAGCCGCCGCTCGCCACCGAACTTCCCCTGACCAGTGAGCCGACCGCGACCGGCCAGGGCGCGGGTACGGAGTCCATGGAGGTCTAGATGGGCCTTGCGCGGCTCGCCGCACTGCACGGAGTCGCCACCGCGTACGAGCCCTCGCCGGGCCGTACCGTCGACGTGCCCGAGGAGACGGTCGTCGCCGTCCTCGCCGCGCTGGGAGTCGACGCCACCACGCCCCGAGCCGTCCGAGCAGCCCTCGACCTCCAGGCCCACCGGGCAGCGGACCGCCTGCTGCCCGAGACCCTGGTCCTGCGCACACCCGTCGCGCCTGCCGCGCCGCGCCCGACCGCCCCGCTCGCGGCCGGCGGCGCGCCCGCGGCCGGTACCGCGGCCCCCGGAGCCCCGTCGCGCGGCCTCCCGGCCGCCGGTGCCCCGGTCCCGTCCCTCCCGGACGGCACCGTGCTGCACATCGAGACCGAGCACGGCGAGCAGCTGCCGTGGGACACCGCCGCCCTCCTCCGCGCCATGACCCCGTCCACGGGGACGCCGGGCCCCGGTCCCGCGCACCGGCTCCCGCTCGGCACCCATCTGCTGCACGCCACGGCCCCCGACGGCCGCACCGGCCGGGCCACCCTGATCGTCGCCCCGGACCGCGTCCCGCAGCCCACCGCCCGGACGTACGGCTTCCTGGTCCAGCTCTACTCCCTCCTCTCCGCCCGCTCCTGGGGCATGGGCGACCTGGGCGATCTGGCGGACCTCGCCGCCTGGTCCGGACGGACCCTGGGCACCGGATTCCTCCAGCTCAACCCGCTGCACGCCGCCGTGCGGGGCCGGGACACGGATCCGACCGACCCCTCGCCGTACCGCCCCTCCTCCCGCCGCTTCCCCGACCCCGTCCACCTGCGGGTCACCCGGGTCCCGGAGTACGCCGACCTGACCGGCCCGGCCCGGGACCGCGCCGCGCGGCTCGTGGGGCAGGCCGCCGCGTTACGGGACGGGGTGCTCCACGGGGGCGCCCTGATCGACCGCGACGCGGTGTGGCGGCTCAAGCGCGAAGCCCTGGAACTGGTGCGCGCCGTGGAGCCGGGCCCCGGCCGCCGCGCCGCCCACGCCGCCTTCCTCGCCGCCCAGGGGCAGGCCCTGGAGGACCACGCCACCTGGTGCGCACTGGCCGAGATCCACGGCCCCGACTGGCACGACTGGCCCGCCGGCCTGCGGGATCCCCGCTCCGCGCACACCGCGCGGGCCCGCGCCGAGCTGCGCGACCGCGTCGACTTCCACCGCTGGCTGGCCTGGCTGACCGACGGCCAGCTCGCCGACGCCCAGCGGGCCGCGCGGGACGCCGGGATGGGCATCGGCCTCGTCCACGACCTGGCGGTCGGGGTGCACCCCGGGGGCGCGGACGCCTGGGCCCGGCAGGACGCCTTCGCCACCGGCATGTCCGTCGGCGCGCCCCCGGACGCCTTCAACTCCCGGGGCCAGGACTGGGGGCTGCCGCCCTGGCGGCCCGACGCGCTGGCCGCCGCGGGATACGCCCCGTACCGCGAGCTGCTGCGCGGCCTCCTCCGGCACGCGGGCGCGCTGCGCATCGACCATGTGATGGGCCTGTTCCGGCTGTGGTGGGTGCCCGAGGGCCACGACCCGACGCAGGGCACCTACGTCCGCTACGACGCCGAGGCGATGCTCGGCACGCTGGCCCTGGAGGCGCACCGCGCGGGCGCGGTGGTCCTGGGCGAGGACCTGGGCACGGTCGAGCCGGGCGTCCGCGACGCCCTGGCCGGACGCGGGATCCTGGGCACCTCGGTGCTCTGGTTCGAGCGCGACTACGCGGGCGCGGCGGACGGCCCCGCCCGTCCGCTTCAGCCGGAGGCCTGGCGCGCCGGCTGCCTCGCCACCGCGACCACCCACGACCTGCCGAGCACGGCGGCGCGGCTCACCGGCGAACACGTCGAGCTGCGGCACCGGCTCGGGCTGCTGTCCCGGCCGCTCGCCGAGGAACGCGCCGCGGACGCGGCCGAGGTCGCCGAGTGGCTGTGCCTGCTGCGGCGGCTGGGGCTGCTGCCGGAGGGCGTCGAGGACGAGGAGGAGGCGATCAGGGCGTTCCACCGCTTCCTGGCGCGCACTCCGGCGAGCCTGGTCGGGGTCTGGCTGCCCGACGGCGTCGGCGACCGGCGGCCCCAGAACCTGCCCGGCACCTGGGACCAGTACCCGAACTGGCGGCTCCCGGTCGCGGGAGCCGACGGCCGCCCGGTCACCCTGGAGGAGCTCGCGGAATCCCCGCGGCTGCGCGCGCTGATGGCGGAGCTCGCGGAACGGATGCCTGCGCAGGCCGTGCCGTCTCCTGTCGTGCCGTCCCCGACCGCACCCTCTCCCGCCACGGCGGGAATGCCGCCCCCGGCAACCGCGGTGACCGTGCCGGCGACGCCCGGGGCGGTGGGCGCGGCTCCGGCCGGGGCCGCTGCGGAGGTCCCGGCTGCGGCGGACTCCGCGGACTCCGGCGCCATCGCGGCAACCGGCAGCACCACGGAGCCCGGCAGCCCCACAGAACCCGTGCCCGAGGTGCCCGGCCGCCCCGACGCGCCCGCGCGGCCGGAGCCCGGCGCGCCCCTGCCGTCGGAGCCCGTCCAGTCCGTGGGACGCTCCGGGCCCGGTCCCTACGGTCCGGACGACGCGCCCGCGCCGCAGCGCCCACCGGACGGGGACGACCGCCCGCTCCGTCCGGCGCCCTGAGGAGGCTCACCCGCCGCTCTGTCCGGCTCCTTGAGGCGGCGCGTCGGCCGCTCCAACACGGCGCGCGCCTCCCGCCGAGGGGCTCCGGAGGGGCACCCCGGCCGCGCAGGCCGCGGAGCCGCCCGCTACGGTGACCCTGTGGACAAGAAGAACACCCTGCGCGCCGGAGCTGTCACGGCCGGTACGACGCTGATGATGCTGCTGATGTCGTCCCCCGCCCTCGCGCTGACCCGCGACGCCGGCGACGACCCGGGCCCGGGCCTGAGCGTCGGCGAGACGCTCGGACTCTATGTCTTCGCCCCCATCGTGCTGTTCCTGGTGATCACCGGCCTGGTGATGGTCGGCGACAAGAGCCGCAAGCCGCAGGGCTGACGCCCGTCCGCGTCACCTCCGCGGCGACGCTGCGCGAGCAGACCTGAGCACGAGGGCGCCCCGGCCGAGCGAGGCCGGGGCGCCCTCGTGCTGCGTTCGGCCGCTGGGTGGCTGGTCTCGGGGTCGGCGGCAGGCATGCGGTGCGCCGCGGGCGTTCCGGTGCCCGGCGCCCGCTGTGTGGCGCCCCGATGCCCGATACCGGCCTCCGATGCCCGGCGCCCGCCGTACCGATGCCCCATGCCCGGCGTCCGCCGCGGAGCGGGGACGGAGACACCCTCCCGCGCAGGACGTGGCCGTGAGGCGCCCCGGGAAGGGATCAGCCCTCGGTGGTCGCGACCACGCTCCACTGCCCCACTTCGCGGTAGTCCGAGTCGTGGATGGCGGAACCGTCGCCCGGCTGGAGCGGGTAATGGTGGAGGTTCCCGGCCCAGTACCGGAGGATGCGGCCCAGCTCGCCCGCGCTGTCCTCCGTCACCTTCCCCTCGTTCAGATCGACTTCGAGAACGAACTTCACGTCTGTCGCCTCCAGATCAAGGAACTGCTCAACTCCGGTCAGTGGGCCCGGTATCCATTTTTCCATTGCCTTGCTATGAGGGACTTGGGCAGTGTTAGTGCAGGTGGGCCAGGGGAGATGACCGAAAAGTCTCAACCGGCGGTGAGACGCCGAGGCGATCGGGCCGGCCCGGGGCGCGAGGACGGGGAGGCGGCATGGCGGACCGGCTGCGTGCGGCCGACCTCGCGCGGGCGGCGGGGATTTCGGTGCAGCAGCTCCGCACCTACGTCGACATGGAGCTGCTCCCGCCGGTCGAACGCACCGCCGGCGGCTACCGCGTCTTCACCGCGGTGCACGCCGATGCCCTGGCCGCCGCTCGCGCCACAGCGGCCGGACACGGCTGGGCGACCGCCCGCGCCGTCCTGCGGGCGATCCACCGCGAAGACCTGGACACCGCCCTGGCCGCGCTGGACGCCGGCCACGCCCGGCTGGATCGGGAGCGCGCCGAACTGGCGGCGGTGCACGACGCCTTGCGAACCGTGCTGGCGGGTCCGGCACCACCGTCGGGTTCCGCCCGTGGCGGCCTGCGGATCGGCCCGGTGGCCCGTGCCGTGGGCGTACGGCCGGCCGTCCTCCGGCTCTGGGAGGACCGCGGTCTGCTGCGGCCGGACCGCGAACCGGCCACGGGATACCGGGTCTACAGCCGCGCGGAGCTGCATCTCGCGCAGGTCGTGGCACTGCTGCGGCGAGCCCACCACCCGCTGCCCGCGATCGCGGCGGTCCTGGACGAGCTGCGCCGGACCGGAAATCCCGACCGCCTGCTCGACGAACTGACCGACCGGGAACGGGAGATCCACCACCGCGGCCTGCGCTGCCTCGCCGCCTCCGCCGCGCTCCACGGGTACCTACAGCGCCATGGGTACCTCCAGCGGGCCGCGGGGACGACGTGAGCCCCGCGGCCGTTACGGCATGGGGCGCGCGGCCGTAACGGCCGGACGCCAACGGCCGTACGGCAGGGCATGCGCGGCTTCACGGCCGGGGGACCGGGCGGCCCCGTCCGGCCCGGTGGCGTTGCCTCGCGCTCACGGCGCTCGCGGCCCGCTCGTAGGCTCCACCCCAGCCGTCAACCCGACCGCCCGCACCACGCCACGGTCGCCCCGGAAGCCAACGAGCCTCCGGGGCGACCACGCGCCGTCACATGCCAAGCGCCACAAGCCCCCGGACCCTGCGTTCCAACAGGCGCTCAAGCCGCGTCAGTAGCGCCGCGTCCGGCCTGGCGCCCGGCTCTCCGCGTGGCTTGCGGACGCGGCTTGGCAACGGTCCCGAGGCGGCCACCGGCGACGGCTGCGCCCCCGCGCCTGTCCCCGGCGACGGCACCAGCGGCAGCACCGCATAGACCACCTTGCCGCCCGAGGGATGGTGATGCCAGTCCCAGCGCTCGCACAACAGCGTTACCAGCGGCAGGCCCCGGCCGTCCTCGGCGTCCGCCTCGGCCGTCCGCATCCGCGGCCGGGTCCGCTTGGTGTCGTAGACCTCGACCACAAGCGTCGGACCGTCCACGCGCAGCCGCATCGCCACGAGCGGCAGCGTCTCGCGTTCCAGGTAGCTCAGCTCGGTCCTTGTGGTGCCGGTGGCCTGCACCGCGTTGGTCACCAGCTCGGACGCGATCAGGGTCACGGACTCGGTCATGTGAGCGAGCCCCCAGTCGTCCAGCGCGTTGGCGGCGAACTGCCGCCCCAACGGCACCGCCTTGGGCTCGGCGGCGTGCCGGAACCAGTACGTAGTCACGTCCATGCCGTGCCCACCTTCCGGCATCGCGCACAAGGCGGGAGTCTGCGGCTACCGGTGCCGGGCAGTAGACGATCAAGGAAATACTTCACGAGGGTCAAGGGTCGGTCCTCCCAGTCGGTCAGGGCCACGCCCCGAGGCGCGCGGTCCGCCTGCTGCGACAAGCACACGGCGGAAGTGCGAAACCCCACGACGCCGCTCCCGCAAGCCCCCTGGCCCCATCGCGGGGCGCACTCGGCTCACGGCTACGACCCCGTCACAGTGGGCTGCCGTGCCGGTCCCCAGCATGGTCATGAGGGGTGCGCCAAAGCAAGGGCCTCAAATGATTACCCCTCATTTGAGGAGCTTGGCGATCAGCCCCCTCATGGGCGACACTCGGCTCTGACCGGCTCTGACCGGCTCATGTACTCAGGGAAGGGATGTGAGCGTGACCGTACCGTCGCCGTGGGTGTGCCTGATGCGCCTCGCGCTGGAACTCACACGCGCGCGAAAGGCTGCCGGGCTCGGCCAGAAGGCCGTCGTCGAGGCAACCCGCGTCGGGCTGGCGACGCTCAGCCGCGCCGAGAACGCCGAACGGCGCCCCCAGTACCGCACCGTGATCACGCTGCTCGACCACTACGGCGTGACCGGCGAACGACGCGCCCGGATGATCGCGCTGTGGGAGGGCGCGAAGATCGAACGCGAGTCGCAGCCCGAAGACGCCAAGCTGCCCCGTGGCTACGCCGCGTATATCCTTGCCGAAGAGGCCGCCGAAGAACTCGGCACCTGGGAGGCCGCTTATGTCCCCGGCCTGCTGCAAACCAAGTCCTACGCCCATGCCGTCATCGACGGCGGGCTGCCTCCCGCTGTGCCCGATGACCGCGACCGGCGCGTAGAGACCCGCATCAAGCGCCAACGGTTGCTCACCAAGCCCGGCCCGCTCCGGCTCGCGGCGATCATGGACGAGGCCGTACTACGGCGCGAAGTCGGCGGACCGGCGGTCATGGCCGATCAACTGCAACACCTGCAAGCCATGGCCGGCCAGCCGCACATCACCCTGCGCGTGCTCCCGTTCACGGCCGGGGCGCACCCCGGAATGCGCGGCCCGTTCACGCTGCTGACGTTCCCCGATGCAAGCGACCCCGAGATCGCATATATCGACGGCCAAGCCAACGACCTGCTCTCGCAGGACAACCTCGACCGCTACTCCGCGACGTTCGCCACCCTGCGCCGCCTCGCGCTCGACCCCCAGGACTCGCTCGCGCTGATCGCGAGCGTTATGCACAGCTTCAAGGAGGCCGCATGACCAGCCGTGACCTCACCAAGGCCCTCTGGCGGCGCAAGAGCAGCCACAGCAGCGACACGGGGGCGTGCGTGGAGGTCGCCGCCCTGCCCGACGCCGTGGCCGCGCTCGACACCAAGGACCCCGGCGGCCCCGCGCTGTTCTTCACCCGCAATGGCTGGACGGACTTCATCCGCGCCGTCAACCGTGGCGAGTTCCAGCCGTAACCGCATACCACCGCGCGCCCCCGTTCCGACCAGCGGAACGGGGGCGCGCGCCATGTGACGCAGGCACAGAACCCCGGATGTGGCCGCTCTCCCGCCCGAAGTGGCCAAGATCAGGTCCTGCCGGTCGCGTTCGAACGCCCGACCTGCGCGAGGGCGTGATCGCCGGGCATATGGCCCCCGCGGAACCGGACTACCGCATCCCAGCCGGCACAAGGCGTAGCGGGCTGCGAAACATCGGCACTACCGGTGTGCAGGCCATCAGCGCCACCGCATTCCCGCAGATCAACCAGGGGGACTGGGCCGTCTGGTCTGTGCCGCTCCGGGCGGAACCGCGCATCAC
Source organism: Streptomyces sp. NPDC002055 (assembly GCF_040296705.1). Taxonomy (NCBI): domain Bacteria; kingdom Bacillati; phylum Actinomycetota; class Actinomycetes; order Kitasatosporales; family Streptomycetaceae; genus Streptomyces; species Streptomyces sp. NPDC002055. Next base: position 10,007 of record NZ_JBEOXS010000083.1, on the reverse strand, counting down.
GCGGGGCCGACCGGAGCGGCCTCCATGTGTGCCCGGACCACGACGGCGGCGACCACGACGGTGGTTGGTCGCGCACGGCGGAAGCGGCGGCGGCGTGGGGCGGGGGAAGCGGGCGGCGGGACGCGCGGAGCCATTACCGGCGACGGCACATCAGCGGGCCGTCAGGCCAGGGGCATCCGGCCCGGTGGCGGACCGCCGGCCGCGGTGCCGCAGAATGGCAAGCGACCGCGTGTGCAGAGGGGGATCCGCCATGGTGTCCGAACCAGCGCCGAACGAGAGCCGTGCCGACGGGCCCGGCCGTCGCCACCACCGCCCGACGGACGGCCGCGACCTGCCGCTCCTGGCCTTCGACGGGGACTGCGGCTTCTGCCAGCGGACGATCGACACGCTCACCGCCAGGGCCAGGCCCAGGATGCAGGCCGTGCCGTGGCAGTCGCTGCCCGACGCGGTCACCGGGCCCCATGCCGAACGGCTGGACCACGAGGTGCTGGTGTTCCGGGGAGCCACCGTCGTGTGCGGCGGGGCCGATGCCATCGCCGCGTACGTACGGTCGGCGCCGGCCCGCCGGTACCGCGCCGCGGCGGCGCTCCTCACCCTGCCGGGGGTCCGCTTCTGCGCCCGGCGCGTCTACGCCTGGGTCTCCGCCAACCGGCTGCGCATGCCCGGCTCCACCGCGGCCTGCGCGGTGCCGCGGCGCGGCTGACCGGCCCGCGCCCGTCCCCGCCGCCCCTCCCCGCAGTCCGTCCCCGCCGCCCGCGCGTCATCCCGAAGGGAACCCCATCGACCGTGCGTCGTGTCCCCACCTGTCTGTTGAGCAGTCATGCGGCACCCCGAGTGAGCCACGGGCACGACCCCGACGCCTTCGTGGAGATCGGCTCCCTCACCAAGGTCCTCACCGGAACCCTGCTCCTGCGGCTGGCCGCCGCGGGCACGCTCGACCCCGACGATCCGGTGGATCGTTTCCTCAACGCCCCGGCGGGCACCGGCATCACGCTGCGGCACCTCGCCGACCACACCTCGGGGCTCCCGAGGCTGCCCCCGGGCCTGGCCGGCGGCCGGGACCCCTACGCCGCGTTCACCGACGATGCGCTCCGCGCCCTGACGCGGCGGCTGGACGCGCTCACCACCGCGGCCCCCGGCACGTCGACGGAGTACTCCAACCTCGGATACGCGGTGCTCGGCGCGGCCCTGGTGGCGGCGGGCGCGCGTCCCTACGAGGAGCTGGTGCGGGAGCACGTCCTGCAGCCCCTGGGCGTGGAGCACGGCGTGGCGGTCCGTCCGCCGGGCCGGCGGCTGGTCGCACGGGGGCTGTTCGGGAGGGAGCTCAGGCCCTGGACGATGGACGGAGCGATCCTTCCCGCCGGGGGCCTGTGGGCCACACCGCGGGCCACGGCCGATCTCGTGGTCGGCCTGCTGGTCGAGGGGAGACTCGGTGCCCCGGCCCCGACCTGGCAGTCGGCTGCCGGGCTGACCTGGCACAACGGTGCCACCCGGAACGCCTCCGCCTTCGCCGGGGCCTTCCCGGACGGCCAGTGGGTCGTGGTGCACCGGCTCGGCGGCTCACCGGAGCGGACGGATGCCCTGGCGGTGGAGCACCTGCGGGAGACCCGCCGCGACTGGCCGGCGGAGGACCGCCCGGCGGAGGACCGGCCGGCGGAGGACCGGCCGACGGAGGAGCGTCCGGGGGAGGAGCACCCGGAGGACGCCTCCCCGTCCGGCTGACCCTGCCGGGCAGAGGCGCCGTGCGTCGGCTCCCACGCACCCGAGGGCACCCCGGGACCTCGTCCCGGGGCGCCCTCGTGCGTACGGTGCCGGTCAGGCCCGGCCGGCCGCCGCCGCGTCCGCCGCCTGTGCCTTCAGGGCGCGCTCGACGCCCGCCCGCGACTCGGTGACCAGCCGGCGCAGAGCCGCCGACGGCTCGGCCGAGGCCAGCCACGCGTCGGTGGAGTCCAGCGTCGCCTGCGAGACCTGGAGCACCGGGTACAGCCCGACCGCGATCTGCTGGGCCATCTCGTGGCTGCGGGTCTCCCAGATGCCCTTCACCGCGGCGAAGTACCGCGGGCTGAACTGCGCCAGCAGCTCGCGCTGGTCGGTCTGGACGAAGCCGCCGATCACCGCCTCCTGCACCGCGTTCGGCAGCTCGTCGGACTCCACGACCGAGGCCCAGGCGTCGGCCTTCGCCTCCCGGGTGGGCCGGGCCGCGCGGGCGGTCGCCGCGTGCCGCTCGCCCGCCGAGGTCCGGTCCCGCTCCAGCTCCGCCGCGATGGCCTTCTCGTCCGCCCGGCCGGTCGCCGCCAGCCGCTGGAGCAGTGCCCAGCGCAGCTCGGCGTCGACGGCCAGCCCCTCGATGGTCTCGGTGCCCTCCAGCAGGCCGGAGACCAGGTCGAGCTGGGCGTCGGTGCGTGCCGTGGCCGCGAACGCCCGGGCCCACGCCAGCTGGTGGTCGCTGCCCGGGCGGGCCGCGCGAAGCTGCTCCAGGGCGGTCCCGGTCCACCGCGCCAGACCCGTCTCCCGCCAGTCCGGGGCGGCGTACAGGTCGAGGGCCAGCTTCACCTGGCGCTGCAGCGACTGGACCACGCCGATGTCCGACTCCTTGCCGATGCCGGACAGCACCAGGGCGAGGTAGTCGCGGGCGGCCAGTTCGCCGTCGCGGGTCATGTCCCAGGCCGACGCCCAGCACAGCGCCCGCGGCAGCGAGGCCTCGAAGTCGCCCAGGTGCCGGGTGACCGTGGCCAGCGAGTCGGCGTCCAGCCGGACCTTGGTGTAGGTGAGGTCGTCGTCGTTGAGCAGGATCACGTCCGGGCGCCGCTTGCCCGCCAGCGCCGGGACCTCGGTCAGCTCACCGTCGACGTCCAGCTCCACCCGCTCGGTGCGGACCAGCTTGCCGTCCTGGAGGTCGTAGCAGCCGATGGCGATGCGGTGCGGCCGCAGCGTCGGCTCGCCCTGGGCGCCCGCCGGCAGCGCCGGGGCCTCCTGCCGGACGGCGAAGGAGCGGATGACCCCCGCGGAGTCCGTCTCGATCTCCGGGCGGAGGATGTTGATCCCGGCGGTCTCCAGCCACTTCTTCGACCAGGCCTTCAGATCCCGGCCGGAGGTCTCCTCCAGGGCGCCGAGCAGATCGCTGAGCCGGGTGTTCCCGAAGGCGTGCCGCTTGAAGTAGGCCTGCACGCCCTCGAAGAACTCGTCCATGCCGACGTACGCCACGAGCTGCTTCAGCACCGAGGCGCCCTTGGCGTACGTGATGCCGTCGAAGTTGACGAGGACGTCGTCCAGGTCGCGGATCTCGGCCATGATCGGGTGGGTGGACGGCAGCTGGTCCTGCCGGTACGCCCAGGTCTTCATGGAGTTCGCGAACGTGGTCCAGGAGTGCGGCCACTTGCTGCCCGGCGCGTGCGCCTGGCAGGCGATGGAGGTGTAGGTGGCGAACGACTCGTTCAGCCACAGGTCGTTCCACCACTCCATGGTGACGAGGTCGCCGAACCACATGTGCGCCAGCTCGTGGAGGATCGTCTCCGCGCGCGTCTCGTACGCGGCGTCGGTGACCTTCGAGCGGAAGACGTACTGGTCGCGGATGGTCACCGCGCCCGCGTTCTCCATCGCGCCCGCGTTGAACTCCGGCACGAAGAGCTGGTCGTACTTGGCGAACGGGTACGCGTAGTCGAACTTCTCCTCGAACCAGTCGAAGCCCTGCCGGGTGACGTCGAAGATGGCGTCCGCGTCGAGGTGCTCGGCGAGCGACGGACGGCAGTAGATGCCGAGCGGCACGCTGCGGCCGTTCCCCTCCCAGCTGCTGTGCACGCTGTGGTACGGGCCGACGATCAGCGCCGTGATGTAGCTGGAGATCCGCGGCGTCGGCTCGAAGCGCCAGACGTTGTCGGCGGGTTCGGGCGTGGGGGAGTTGGAGATGACCGTCCAGCCCTCGGGGGCCTTCACGGTGAACCGGAAGGTCGCCTTGAGGTCCGGCTGCTCGAACGACGCGAAGACCCGGCGGGCGTCCGGCACCTCGAACTGGGTGTAGAGGTACGCCTGCTGGTCGACCGGGTCGACGAACCGGTGCAGGCCCTCACCGGTGTTGGTGTACGCGCAGTCGGCGACGACCGTCAGCTCGTTCGGGCCGGCCTCGAGCGACGGCAGGGCGATCCGGCTGTCCCGGAAGACCTCGGCGGGGTCGAGGGCGGTGCCGTTGAGCACCACGTCGTGCACGGCCGGCGCCACCAGGTCGATGAAGGTCTCAGCCCCGGCCTCCGCGGAGTCGAAGCGCACCGTGGTCGCCGACCGGTATGTGCCGCCCTCCTGGGCCCCGCTCAGGTCGAGGTCGATCTCATAGGAGTCGACGTGCAGCAGGCGGGCCCGCCGCTGCGCCTCCTCGCGGGTGAGGTTCGTGCCAGGCACCTGGTCATCTCCTTGTATTCCGAGTCTTTCCGGCCATCCTTCCACGCGGGGCGGGTGCGGACGGAGGAATGATCCACGCGGCTGCGGACGGACGTCGGAGCCGGCCGCGCGACGAGGCGCACCCGGCTCCGAGCACATCCGGAGGTCCGGTGGGGCCACCGCCCCCGCTTCCACCCGCCGCGCCCGGTGGAAAGCCGTGCGGCCGGACGCCCCGAGGACGTCCGGCCGCACCGTGCGAAGCGCCCGCGGGCGCCCGCGTCAGCTCAGCTCCGCCGCCACCAGCTCGGCGATCTGCACGGCGTTCAGCGCCGCGCCCTTGCGGAGGTTGTCGTTGGAGAGGAAGAGCGCGAGGCCGTTCTCCACGGTCTCGTCGACCCGGATGCGGCCCACGTAGCTCGGGTCCTGGCCCGCGGCCTCCAGCGGCGTCGGGACCTCGGAGAGGGCGACACCGGGGGCGCCGGCCAGCACCTCGTACGCCCGCTCCACGCTGATCGGGCGGTCGAACGCGGCGTTGACCTGGATCGAGTGGCCGGTGAAGACCGGGACGCGGACGCAGGTGCCGGAGACCTTGAGGTCCGGGATCTCCAGGATCTTGCGGCTCTCGTTGCGGAGCTTCTGCTCCTCGTCGGTCTCGAAGCGGCCGTCGTCGACGATCTTCCCGGCCAGCGGGAGCACGTTGAAGGCGATCGGCTTCTGGTAGACGGACGGCTCCGGGAAGTCGGCGGCCTGCCCGTCGTGGGTGAGCTCGGTGGCCCGGTCGGCGACCTTGCGCACCTGGCCGTCGAGCTCGGCGACGCCGGCCAGACCGGAGCCGGACACGGCCTGGTACGTGGTGGCGACCAGGCTGCTCAGACCGGCTTCCCGGTGCAGCGGACGCAGCACCGGCATGGCGGCCATGGTGGTGCAGTTCGGGTTGGCGATGATCCCCTTGGGGCGGTCCACGGCGGCGTGCGGGTTGACCTCGGCGACCACCAGCGGCACATCCGGGTCCAGCCGCCACGCGGACGAGTTGTCGATCACGACGGGGCCCTGTGCGGCGACCTTCTCGGCGATGGCGCGCGAGGTGGCGCCGCCGGCCGAGAACAGCACGATGTCCAGGCCGGAGTAGTCGGCGGTGGCCGCGTCCTCCACGGTGACCTCGCCGTCCCGCCACGGGAGCGTCCGTCCGGCGGAACGGGCGGAGGCGAACAGCCGCAGCTGCTCCGCCGGGAAGTCCCGCTCGGCCAGCACCTTGCGCATGACACTGCCGACCTGACCGGTGGCTCCGACGATTCCGACCTTCATCCGGCTTCCTCTCCGCAGTGGCCGCCCGGGCTGGTACGGCCTGACCCTCATCATGAGCCGGTGAGGGTCCCGAATGTCCAATCGGTTGTCCGGAGAGCGGACACCTGTCCGGACGACCGACCGCCTGTGCCTCTACCCGGTCCGGCCCGCAAAACGCCTGGACAGAGCGTGAGGAAGCGCACGCGATGCGGGGTCCGCCGGGAACGCCGAAGGGCGGGCGCCCCCCATGGACACCCGCCCTTCGCCCCCGTCCCCCACCCGCTGTGACGGGAGGGGGCGGTGTTACGGGATGACCTTCCCGATCCGCACGGTGCCACTCCCGGTGATCGTTCCGGCCGCGTTCAGCAGGCTCACCGTGCCGGAGAACTCACGCCCCTCGGGGGCCTCGCCGGCCACCACGACCTGGGCGCCGACCGTGGTGGTCGCACCGTTGCCGAGCTTCACCACCTTGGCGTCGTCGACCTTCACCTCGCCGAGCGACGGGGCGGAGTAGACATCGCGGTAGTCGTACTCGGTGCTGCCCGCGGGCACGGCGTAGCCGTCCACGGTGATCGTGTACGTGCCCGCCTTCGGCTTGACCAGGCTGACGGCCTCCTCCGAGTCGCCGTCCGCCGACGACCCGACGACCTTGCCGTCCAGCGAGACGCTCAGGTCCAGGTCGGCCTTGGCGTCCGACACCGAGCCGATCGCCACGTCGAGCCGCGAGACGTCCTCGCCGAGCACCACGGTGGTCTGCTGCGACTCGCCGTCCTTGACCGACGGCCGGGCCTTCTTGGCCGAGCCGAGCTCGCCGCCCTTGAGCTTCCCCTCGATGGCGGCGAAGCCGTTACCGGCCTTCCACGCGACCGGAGCCGGGGTGCCCACCTTCGCCTCCGGCACGGTCTGCACCGCCGGGTCGAACGTGGCGCCGAGCGCGGTCGCGGTCAGCGTGTACGGGTTCTCCAGCAGCGGCGAGGTGCGCCGCGACTCCACCTCGATCTCCCAGACGCCCGGGATGGGGGACGCGTAGGACCGCAGGTCCGGGCGGCAGGTGTTCGCCGGGTTCGGGTAGTTCGGGTAGCAGTTCGGCGTGGAGGTCGGGTCGGCCGGCAGCCCGTACGGGCTGATGGCGATGAACCGGGTCTGGCTGCCGTCCTTCAGACCGCCCATCGCGACCTCCAGCGAGGCGGCGCCCTTGGGCACGGTCACGAAGTACGAGGTGGTGGCGTTGCGCCGGGCGGTGCCCGAGGCCTTCACCGTGTAGGACGGCTTGGCCAGCGGCTGGGCGGCCACGACGCTGGTGAGGATCTGCTTGTCGATCCCGGCGGTGTCGTCGTCGTCCAGCGTCAGGATCGCGCTGTGGAAACCGGCGGTCTCCGGCTTCGCGGCGACCTGCACGGTGACCGGCTTGTTCAGCGGCAGCGAGATCTCGTCGTAGCTCAGCAGTCGGAAGGTGCCGTCGTTGTTCCGGAGCTTCACCTGGTGGCGGACCGCACGGTCGGGCCCGGTGGTCCGGGTGACGGTGACGTTGTACGTCCGGGACTTGCCCGGCTTCAGGCCGCCCTCGCGGTCGTAGACGCCGGTGCCGAAGCCCGGGGTCTTCAGCTTGTCCGCGAGCGCGGTGTTCACCGGCGCCTTGACGGTGTACTCATGGGCGCTCGCGCCGCGCTCGATCGCCTTCCAGGCACCCCGGATGTCGATCAGGCCGGCACCCTCCTCGTAGGCCTGGGTGCCGGGGATGTGCCGGGCGGTGCTGGTGAGCGCGGTGCGCAGGGCGGCCGGCTTCAGGTCGATCCGCTCCTGCTTGGCGGCGGAGAGCAGCAGCGCCGAGGCGCCGGCGGCCTGCGGGGAGGCCATCGAGGTGCCCTGGAGCATGCCGTAGCCGGGCGGCAGCTGGTAGCCGGCCTCGGCGACCGGCTGGCCGGGCAGCCAGGTCTGCGTGGTGTTGACCGAGGCGCCGGGGGCCGAGAGCGTCGGGGTGAAGCCGCCGTCCTCGCGCGGGCCGCGCGAGGAGAACGGCATCATCGCGTAGTCGGTCTTCACCTCGGAGCCGTAGTTGGCGGCCCAGGTCTCCTTGGAGACAGTGGCGCCGACGCTGATCACCTTGTCGGCCAGGCCGGGGTCGCCGATGGTGTTGGCGCCCGGGCCGCTGTTGCCGGCGGAGACGACGAGCTGCACGCCGTAGGTGTCGATCAGCCGGGTGTAGAGCTCGGCGCGGGCGTTGTTGCCGTCGTTGAGCGCCGGCAGGCCGCCGATCGACATGTTGACGATGTCGACGCCGCGGTTCACCACGAGGTCGATCATGCCCTCGGTGAGGGCGACGTTGGTGCAGCCGCCGGTCCAGGTGCAGGCCCGGGAGGAGACGATCTTCGCGCCGGGCGCGGCGCCGTTCATCTCGCCGCCGAACAGGCCGTTGGCGGCCGTGATGCCCGCGACATGGGTGCCGTGCTCGGACTCGATGACGCCGATGTTGACGAAGTCGGCCTTGCCGCCGTCGGTGCCGGTCGGCACGTCCTTGCGGATCTGCACCACGAACGGGATGCGTTCGGCGACGGCCGTCTGCGGGTCGTCCTTGCCGAAGTACCCGACCTGATGGTCGTCCTTGTACGGCTTCATGGCCTCGTCGTCACCGAAGTCGCCGTTGTCGTCGAGGTCGACGCGGACGGTGCCGGCGGCCGGGTCGTAGAGGACGCCCCAGCGGTCCGTGGTGTCGCCGTCCCGGTTGAGGTCACCGGCCATGTCGCCGCCGGTGGTGGCGGACTCCGCGAACCGGCTGATCAGGTACGAGCCCTCCGGCGCCGTCCAGGTCCGGCCGCCGTAGGTGAAGGTCGGGCCGTCGACCGCGGAGATCATCGGGCGCCAGGTGGCGTCCTGGTCGACCAGCGGGTCGGTCGCCGTCACCCAGTCGACGATCTTGCGTTCGCCGGTGCTGGTCTTCTGCAGCGCCGGGTGACCGAGGTCCACACCGGAGTCGAGGACACCGATGGTGACACCCCGGCCGTCGGCCTCCGGGTGGTCCTGCACGAAGTCGACCGCGCCGGTCTCGAAGGCGGGCTGGTACGGGTTCTTGGCCGGGGTGTCCTTGCCGGGCCCGGGGTGGCTGCCCTGCGCGGCGGCCTTCGCGCCCTTGGCGCGGTCGGCCTTCGGGTCCGGATCCGGAAGCGGGATCTCCTGCCGCAGGTCGATGCCGTGGACGGAGGAGAGCTTCTGGGCCTTCTCGATGGCGGCGTCGGCACGGCCGGTGGGCACGGTGACCCGGACGTAGCCGAGCTTGTCGTACCGGCGGCCCACCGTGGCGCCCTGGACGGCGTCGAGCTCCTTCGTGACCTGCTCGGTCGCGCCGGGCGCGGTGGCGATCATCATGGTGACGTGCTTGTCGCCCTCGGCCCTGGCCTCGGCGAGCAGCTCGGCGTCGGCCGAACCGAGCTTGCCCCCCGCCGACTTGACCGGAGCCGGGGACGGGCTGCCGTCCGCGGCGACTGCGGGGGTGAAGCCGGCCGTGGCGAGCGCGGCCACCAGGCCCGCGGCCATCGCGATGCGGGCCGCGCGTCTGTGCCCGGGCGAGGCGGGCTCGGGTATCGAAGATGAAGGCATGGTCATCCTTGTTCGGTATTCGGAACCGGATGACCGAACTTTTATGTAAGTGAGGTGCTTTTGGGGAGAGTTGGGGAGACCTAGTCCTCCTGTGGCACATTTCCGCCAGCCGCCAACGGCCCCGAACCCGCATCAACCGGGGCAGACCGACGGCCCCCGGTCACCCGCGGTCGCCGCCCCGACGGCCCGCGTGGTCATCACTCCGGACGCCCGCGCACGGCCGGATGGTTCCCCCGCCCGTCCGGACGGTTCTCCGCACCCGGCCGGACGGTCCCCGCGTACGGCGCCCCTCCGTCGCGCGATCCGGGCCCCCGCACCCCCTGAGCGGCCCCGCGCCCGGATGGAAGCTCTCCTTCCCCGGCAGATGAACAGCCGGTGAGCGGCATCCCTCCCCGACGCGAGGAGCCGATGGCGCTCCGCCCGCCCGGCCGTCGATGTGCGGTGATGGGCGCCGGTCGTTTCGTTCTCGTTCAGACACCGGAAACTCCCGGTGCCAACCATCCGAAGTGAGCGGGGGTCTCCCCGCACCCACGCACTCGGGGGGAACCCGCATGTCCCGGACCCGGTCCGTCACTTCCGCCGTCGACCGCCGTGCCCTGCTCGCCGCCGTGGGCGCCGTCGGAGCCTCCGCCGGACTGGGCCTCGCCCTCGGCCCCGGCAGCGGCTCGGCCGTGGCGGCGCCGCCCGCGACCGGCCGCCCCGCCGTCGGGCGCGCGGTCCGGGCGGAGCCGGGCGCGCCGACCGCCCCCGCCGCCTCC
>NZ_JBEOXS010000082.1:0-27020 GCF_040296705.1 Streptomyces sp. NPDC002055 | reverse complement strand
TGGGTGAGGCCACCTTGGTCAGCGACCGGAGGTGCACCACGACGCCGTCCGGGTCCTCCGCGGCGAGTGGGGGCGGCAGCGGTCCGGCGTCCTCGCGAGCAGCGCCCGCCGCACCGCGTCCGCGACGCTGCCGTCGTGGGTGCGCAGGTCGGCGCCGCGCAGCCGGACCGTGGGCGCCGGGGCCGCGCCCCGGGCCCGCCGCGCCACCAGCGCCGCGAGCTCCGTGCTGCGCCCCTCCCCCGGGCCTCCGACGAGGGCCAGCACCCGCGCCCCGGACGAGCCGAGGAACGCCGCGAACTCCGCGGCCGGCTCCGGGCGTTCCACCGGGGTCCAGCGTCCTTCACCGGCCGGCGCCGCGGGGTGGGAAGCGGCGGTCAGCTCCAGCACCGCCGCAAGGTTGAGGTCTCGTCCGTACGCGGGCACGGTGGCTCCGTTGCGCTCCAGCAGCGCGGCGAGCGGGCCGTCCGGTGCCGCCGCTGCCGCGGCGCGCAGCGGCACGGCGAACGCCGCCGCCCGGTGCGCGGCGTGCAGGGCGGTGCCCAGCACGGCCACGACGGTGCCGGTCGCGGCGTCCAGCACCGGGCCGCCGGTGGCCCGGGCGCCGAGCCGGGGACCGCCCGCGTCCGGCCCGTCGAAGGTCAGTTCCAGGGCCTGGCCGAGGCGGTGGAAGCGGTCGGTGGCCGTGTAGGTCACCCCGCTCGTGACGGTGTCGGCGCGGGCGTCGGTCCACTCCCGGGCCCGGAGCCGCACTCGCGTGCCGGAGAACGCCGTACGGGCCGCGACGGGCAGCGGCGGCACCGGCAGGCCCTCGGTCCGGACGAGCGCCAGGCCGGACTCGGGCAGTGCGGTGATGGCGTCGGCCTCGGCGAGCCGGACCTGCCCGTCGGGGGTGTGCAGCACCAGTCGCACCAGGCCGTCGACGGTCTCATGGCTGGTGAGCAGGGTGCCCCGGTCGTCGGCGAGGAAGCCGGTGCCGCGGGGCCGCCCGGCCAGGTCGCAGACCCGGATCAGCGCAGCGTCCACCTCGGCCATGCGCACCGTCATCCGACGAACCTCCCGATCGGGCCCGGGCACGCCGCGGTGAAGCCTGATGTCACCGACCCGGATCCACAGTCCGGTCGCCGACCGTAGCGGGTGGTGATCAACAAGAGCGTTCGCGAAGCGAACGCGCCCCCTTCCGCGCCGGTTCTTCACTCCGAGCGCCTGCCCATTGGGGTGACGAGGGACAACGAAGTGGACAGACACTCCGGGAGGGGGCGTGCAGCGGGGAACGCGTTCGGGGTTCGCCGTCCTCCGCTGCACGTCGGCGGGCACAGCGCCGAGCGCTGTGCCCGCCGAGCCGGGGTTCGTCGAGCCGGGGCCGTCGAGTCCGCCTGACAGCGATGGCCGTCGAGGCCCTGCCCCGCGGTATCCCGCCGGGCGCCCACCGGTCGGACGCCGCCGGGTAACCGGACGGGACCCACCTGACAGGACTCACCGGACAGGACCTGCCACACAGCACCTGCCGGACAGCACCTGCCGGACGAGACCCGTCGGACGGGACCCGCCGGACGGGAGCTAGGCGAAGACCGCCAGGCTCTTGGCCTTGCCCGCCGCATCCTCCACCAGGGCGAGCAGCCGCCCGTCCGGCCCGAAGACCGCGGTCGGCCCGGAGGCGGCCAGGCCCGGCGCGGCCAGCCGGACGCCGTTGGCGAGCAGGCGCGCCTGCTTCTCGTCCACGTCCCAGCGCGGGAAGGCCGCCGCCGCGGCCTCCGCGATCGGCAGCACCGTCAGGGACTCCTGGTGCTCGTCGAGCGTCCGCGCCCGGTCCAGGCCGTACGGGCCGACCCGGGTCCGGCGCAGGGCGGTCAGATGGCCGCCGACGCCCAGCCCGGCCCCCAGGTCGCGGGCGAGCGCCCGGATGTAGGTGCCGGAGGAGCAGACGACCGAGACCAGCAGGTCGAGGACGGCGGTACCGTCCTCCGCGGTCTCCTCCCGCACGTCGTACACGACGAACGACGACACCGTCACCGGTCGGGCCGGGAGCTCGAACTCCTCGCCCTCCCGGACCCGGGAGTAGGAGCGCTTGCCGTCGACCTTGATGGCGCTGACCTTGGACGGCACCTGCATGATGGCGCCGGTCAGCCGGGCGATCCCGGCGTCGATGTCCGCGCGGGCGACCCCGGAAGCGTCGGCGGAGGCCGTGATCTCGCCCTCCGCGTCGTCGGTGACCGTGGTCTGCCCGAGGCGGACGGTCCCGACGTACTCCTTCTCGGTCAGCGCCAGGTGGCCGAGCAGCTTGGTCGCCTTCTCGACGCCGAGGACCAGCACGCCCGTCGCCATCGGATCGAGCGTTCCGGCGTGGCCGACCCGCCGGGTCCCGGCCATCCCGCGCATCTTGGCCACGACGTCGTGCGAGGTGAAACCGGCCGGCTTGTCGACGATGACCAGGCCGTCCGGTCCCGTGCTTCTGCGCTTCATTCGGAGGCTTCGTCCTCTTCCGGCTTGCGGTACGGGTCCGCCTCACCGGCGTAGGACGCGCCGGTGGACGCCTCCCGGACCTCGGCGTCCTTCGCCCGCGCCCGGTCGAGCAGGTCGTCGATGGTGCGGGCGTTGTCCGGCAGGGCGTCCGGCACGAACGCCAGGGTCGGGGTGAAGCGCACCCCGGTCTGCCGGCCCACCTCGGACCGCAGAATGCCCTTGGCGCTCTCCAGGGCGGCCGCCGAGGCGGCGCGCTCCTCGTCGTCGCCGTAGACCGTGTAGAAGACCGTCGCCTCCCGCAGGTCACCGGTCACCCGGGCGTCCGTGATCGTCACGAACCCCAGCCGCGGATCCTTGATACGCCGATCCAGGGTCTCCGCGACCACGACCTGGATGCGGTCGGCCAGCTTGCGGGCCCGCGCGTTGTCGGTCACCGGTCCGTCTCCTTCTTCTCTTCCCTCATGTTGATGCTCGCGGCGCGGACGCCGGTCACGCGTCGTCGCCGCCGTGGAACCGCCGCCGCACGGACAGCAGCTCCACCTCGGGCCGTGCGGCGACCATGCGCTCGCAGCGGTCCAGTACGTCCGTGAGATGCCCCGGGTCCCCGGAGACCACCGCGAGACCGATCTCGGCTCTGCGGTACAGGTCCTGCTCGCCCACCTCCGCCACGCTCACCGCGTACCTGCGGTGCAGTTCGGCGACGATCGGGCGGACGACGGAGCGTTTCTCCTTCAGCGACCGTACGTCGCCGAGGAGCAGGTCAAAGGACAGTGTCCCTACATACATGCAGTCCGGGTCAAGCCACCCGTGGGGCCTCGTCCAGCACCATCCCGCCGACGGTCCGGCCGGGACACAAGAACGGTACACGCAACGGCCGGGGCCGATCGACGGAAATTACCTCCGCCGACCGGCCCCGGGCCGCTCTGCCTGCGATCAGCCGCGCGGCTTCTCGCGCATCTCGTACGTCGCGATGACGTCGTCGATCTTGATGTCGTTGAAGCTGCCGAGGTTGATACCGCCCTCGTAGCCCTCACGAATCTCGGTGACGTCGTCCTTGAAGCGACGCAGGCCCTCGATGTTGAGGCTCTCCGCGACGACCTTGCCGTCCCGGATGAGACGGGCCTTGGTGTTGCGCTTGACCTCGCCGGAGCGGATGAGGACACCCGCGATGTTGCCGAGCTTGGAGGAGCGGAAGATCTCGCGGATCTCCGCCGTGCCGAGCTCGACCTCTTCGTACTCCGGCTTGAGCATGCCCTTGAGGGCCGCCTCGATCTCCTCGATCGCCTGGTAGATGACCGAGTAGTAGCGGACGTCGACGCCCTCGCGCTCGGCCATCTGCGTCGCCCGGCCCTCGGCCCGGACGTTGAAGCCGATCACGATCGCGTCGGAGCCGGACGCCAGGTTGATGTCGGACTCCGTGACCGCACCGACGCCTCGGTGCAGCACCCGGATGTCGACCTCTTCGCCGACGTCGAGCTGGAGCAGCGAGGACTCGAGAGCCTCCACCGAACCGGACGCGTCGCCCTTGATGATGAGGTTGAGCTGCTGCACCTCGCCGGCCTTGAGCACCTTGTCGAGGTCCTCGAGGGACACCCGGCGGGTGCGCTTGGCGAAGGCGGCGTTGCGCTCGCGCGCAGCGCGCTTCTCGGCGATCTGGCGGGCCGTGCGGTCCTCGTCGACGACGAGGAAGTTGTCGCCGGCGCCCGGGACGTTGGTGAGACCCAGGACCAGGACGGGGGTCGACGGACCCGCTTCCTCCACGTGGTTGCCGTTGTCGTCGAGCATCGCCCGGACGCGGCCGTACGCGTCGCCGGCGACCATCGTGTCGCCGACCCGCAGGGTGCCGCGCTGGACGAGCACGGTGGCCACGGCGCCGCGGCCGCGGTCGAGGTGGGCCTCGATCGCGATGCCCTGCGCGTCCTGCTCCGGGTTGGCCCGGAGGTCGAGCGCGGCGTCCGCGGTGAGGACGACGGCCTCCAGCAGGCTGTCGATGTTCTCGCCCTGGCGGGCGGAGATGTCGACGAACATGGTGTCGCCGCCGTACTCCTCGGCCACCAGACCGAACTCGGTCAGCTGACCGCGCACCTTCGTCGGGTCCGCGCCCTCGACGTCGATCTTGTTGACCGCGACCACGATCGGCACGTCGGCCGCCTTGGCGTGGTTCAGCGCCTCGATCGTCTGGGGCATGACGCCGTCGTTGGCCGCCACCACGAGGATCGCGATGTCGGTCGACTTGGCGCCTCGGGCACGCATGGCGGTGAACGCCTCGTGACCCGGGGTGTCGATGAAGGTGATGCGACGCTCTTCACCGTTGACCTCGGTGCCCGCCTGGTAGGCGCCGATGTGCTGGGTGATGCCGCCGGCCTCGCCCGCGATGACGTTCGTCTTGCGGATCGCGTCCAGCAGTCGCGTCTTACCGTGGTCGACGTGACCCATGACGGTCACCACCGGCGGACGCGGGGCGAGCATCTCCTCGCCGCCCTCGTTCTCCCCGAAGTCGATGTCGAAGGACTCGAGAAGCTCGCGGTCCTCCTCCTCCGGGCTGACGATCTCGACGGTGTAGTTCATCTCGCCGGCGAGCAGGTGCAGCGTCTCGTCGGAGACCGACTGGGTCGCCGTGACCATCTCGCCGAGGTTGAGCATGACGGCGACGAGCGACGCCGGGTTCGCGTTGATCTTCTCCGCGAAGTCGGTGAGCGACGCACCGCGCGACAGCCGGACGGTCTGTCCGTTGCCGCGAGGCAGCATCACGCCGCCTACCGACGGGGCCTCCATGGCCTCGTACTCCTGGCGCCTCTGGCGCTTGGACTTGCGGCCACGACGCGCCGGTCCGCCGGGACGGCCGAACGCACCCTGGGTGCCACCGCGGCCACCGGGGCCGCCGGGACGCCCGCCGAAGCCGGGACGGCCACCGCCGCCGCCGAAGCCACCGCCGGGACGGCCGCCGAAGCCACCGCCGCCGCCACCCGGACGACCGCCGCCGCCGGGACCCGCGGGACGACCCGCGAAGCCGCCGCCGCCCGGACGACCGCCGCCACCGGGACGACCGCCGCCACCGGGGCCACGACCGCCGCCGCCACCGGGGCCCGGACGCGGGCCGGCAGCGGGACGCTGCGGCATCATGCCCGGGTTCGGACGGTTGCCGGGAGCGCCGCCGCCGGGACGGGGACCGCCCTGGCCGGCGCCGCCCTGCGGACGGGGCATGCCGCCCGGGGTCGGACGGGCGCCGCCCTGACCGCCGGGACGCGGGGCACCGCCGGGACCGCCCTGCGGACGCGGGCCGCCGGGGCCGCCCTGGCCGCCGGGACGGGGAGCGCCGCCCGGACGCGGCGCGCCACCGGGACGGGGCGCCTGCGGGCGCGCCATGCCGGTGCTGCCGCCGGAGGTGAAGGGGTTGTTGCCCGGACGCGGGCCGGTCGGACGACCGCCGCCGCCACCGGGACGCGGAGCGCCCTGACGGTCACCGCCGGGACGCGGGGCACCCGGACGGGCGCCGCCGTCGCCACGGCCCTGGCCGCCCTGACCGCCCTGGCCGGAGGCCTGCGGGCGGGCCGGACGCGGACCGGGGGTGGCGCCGGGCTTGGGGCCGGACGCCGCCGGAGGCGCGGTGAACTCCGGGGAGGCCGGAGCCGGGGTCGCGGGCTGGGCCGGACCGGGCTTCGGGGCCGGAGGCTTCGGGCCCGGCGTGGGACGCGGCCCCGGAGTGGGGGGCGTGGGAGTGCTGCTCTTCGGCGCCTCGGCGGCGGCCGGCTTGGGGCCGGGCGCCGGGGGCTTCGGGGCAGCAGGACGGGCCGTCGCACCCGGAGTGGGCGCGGACGGCTTGGCAGGCGCCGCCTTGCGGGGCGCGGAGGGCTTACCGCCGGCACGGCCGGAGCCGTTGCCCTGCTGGAAAGCGTCAGTCAATTTGCGCACGACCGGCGCCTCGATCGTCGAGGACGCCGAACGCACGAACTCACCGAGTTCTTGGAGCTTGGCCATGACGACCTTGCTCTCAACTCCGAACTCCTTGGCGAGTTCGTATACCCGGACCTTAGCCACTTCGCTCCTTTTAGGTCCGGGTTCCGCCGGACCGTCGCTACTTCATGGGCGTACTCATCGCGTACTCATCGAGTGCTCATCGCAATCTCGACCTACTTCCGACTCGCGAGGTACCTGACCGCACGGTCACCCGTGCCGTTCTCTTACGGTGTTGCCTGTCTCTTGCGGTGGTGCCTGCTCGATGTACCGGCGCAGGGCCGTGCTGTCGAGCGGTCCCCGGCCTCGGAAGGCCCGGGAGAACGACCGGCGGCGGACCGCCAGGTCGAGACAGACCGGGGCGAGGTGCACATAGGCACCCCGGCCGGGCAGCGTACCGCGAGGATCGGGAACACAGCAGTCCTCGATCACCACGATGCGCAGCAGATCGCCTTTGGCCGCTCGCTCCCGGCATCCCACACAGGTTCGCTCAGGGCATGCGCGGGCATGCGTCCGGCCAGACACGCTCAAGTCTACCTCCCCGCACGACCCCGACCCTGGTGGGGTAAGGCTCGTACGGCTGATCGTCATTCCGGATTCCGGCCATCGGGCGAGCTCCGCGGCCGGTTTCCGTCGGTTCAGTTCTGCTCGGCGGGCTGCTGCTCCGTGTCGGGGCGGATGTCGATCCGCCAGCCGGTCAGCCGGGCCGCCAGCCGGGCGTTCTGCCCTTCCTTGCCGATCGCCAGTGACAGCTGGTAATCGGGCACGGTCACCCGGGCGGAGCGGGCGGCCAGGTCCACGACCTCGACCTTGCTCACCCGGGCGGGTGACAGCGCGTGCGCCACCAGCTCCGCCGGGTCGTCCGACCAGTCGACGATGTCGATCTTCTCGCCGTGCAGCTCGGCCATGACGGCGCGGACCCGGCCGCCCATCGGGCCGATGCAGGCGCCCTTGGCGTTGAGCCCCGAACGGGTGGACCGGACGGCGATCTTCGTCCGGTGTCCGGCCTCACGGGCGATGGCGGCGATCTCCACCGAACCGTCCGCGATCTCCGGGACCTCCATGGCGAAGAGCTTCTTCACCAGGTTCGGGTGGGTGCGGGAGAGCGTCACCGACGGTCCGCGCACCCCCTTGACCACCCGGACGACGTAGGTCCGCAGCCGGGTGCCGTGCTTGTAGTCCTCGCCCGGGACCTGCTCCTGCACCGGCAGGATGGCCTCGAGCCGGCCGATGTCGACCAGGACGTTCTTGGGGTCCTTGCCCTGCTGGACCATGCCCGCGACGACGTCGCCCTCCCGGCCCGCGTACTCGCCGAAGGTGACCTCCTCCTCGGCGTCCCGCAGCCGCTGCAGGATGACCTGCTTGGCGGTGGTGGCGGCGATCCGGCCGAAGCCCGAAGGAGTGTCGTCGAACTCGCGGGGCTCGGCGCCCTCCTCGAGGTCGGCGGGGTCCTCCTTGGCCCAGACGGTCACATGTCCGGTGTTGCGGTCCAGCTCCACGCGGGCGTGGCGGCGGCTTCCCTCGGTGCGGTGGTACGCGATGAGGAGGGCCGACTCGATCGCCCCGACCAGCAGGTCGAAGGAGATCTCCTTCTCCCGTACCAAACCCCGCAGGGCGCTCATGTCGATGTCCACGGCTACGCCTCCTCCTGGCTCTCGTCGTCAGCGGCCGCGGCGCTGGTGTCGGCGGCCTTGCGGTTGAACTCGATCTCCACCCGGGCCTTGGCGATCTCGCCGAAGGCAACCCGTCGGGTGGTGGCCTTGCGGCCCTTCACGCCCGGCACCTCGAGGTCGAGACCCTCGTCGTCGACGGCGGTGATCCGGGCTACCAGCTCGCCTCCGTCGACGAGCTGGGCCTTGATGAGGCGTCCGGTGGCGCGGTGGTAGTGGCGCGGCTCGGTCAGCGGCCGGTCGGCGCCGGGCGAGGTGACCTCGAGGACGTACGGGGCGCCGCCCATGGCGTCCGACGCGTCCAGCTTCTCGGAGACCGCGCGGCTCAGTTCGGCACAGGCGTCCAACTGGACGCCCTCGTCGGAGTCCACGACGATCCGGAGCACACGCCGCTTCCCGGCCGGTGTCACTTCGATCTCTTCCAGATCCAGGTCTCGCGCGGCGACCAGCGGTTCGAGCAGTCCGCGCAGCCTCTCGCTCTGGGTGGTGCTCATCCGGGTGACTCCTCGGCCGCGTGTGCTGTTGTGGGAAGGTCGCGTGTCAGGTCAAAGGGTATCCGGTCGCGGAGGGTGTTGCCGTACGCCTCCCATGGTGTACGCCGGGCCGGTCCCCCCGCGGGTACGTGCCGAGCCGGTCGGGGCTCCCGGCGCAGGCCACGGGTACGCTCGGCTCCGGCCGATCAAGGACGCCCGTCCGGCGTCGGCCTCCTCCCGCCCGCCGGCCCCGTCGCCGCTTGCCCCCCACAGGAGGTGAACCGTGCCGCACGCCACACCGCCGCCGGCCCCGTCCGGGCCGCGCCGCAGGAGCCTGCTGGCCGGCGCCCTCGGCGTCACCACCACCACCGTGCTCTCGGGCTGCTCCGACGACGGCGGCCGGGACGCCGAGCACGGCTCCGGGGCCCGGAAGCTGCGGGCGCGCTCCGCGGCCGACTCCGCCGCCCTGGTGGCCCGGTACGACGCGACGCTGAAGGCCCACCCCTCGCTCGATTCCCGGCTGCGGCCGCTGCGCGCCGAAGCCGCCCGGCACGAGGCGGCGTTCGTCTCCCCCGGACCGGCGCCCTCCGCGTCCTCCACCGACCCCGGTGCGCCGTCCCCCTCCGCGTCCGCCCCCTCCGCGTCCGCCCCCTCCGCGTCCGCCTCGCCCCGCCGGTCCGCCGCGGCGGCCCCGCCGGTGCCCGCGGACGAGAAGAAGGCGCTGGCCGCGCTGGCCGACGCCGAGCGCCGCACGGCCGACGCGCGCGCCGAGGCCCTGCTGGAGGCGCCCCCGGAACTGGCCAGGCTGCTGGCCTCGGTGGCCGCGGCGGGCGCCGCGCACGTCCTCCTGCTGACCGGGAGCGGCTGAGTGCGGGCGCAACCTCCCGGGCGGGCCCGGGAGTTCCCCGGACCGGGCGGCCGTCCTCCCGGCAGCGACAACGGGGCGCGGGGCCCGTGGGCGGCGCCGACACCATCCGGTCCGGAAGGGACACCATGACGAGAGACGGCAGAGCCCGCGCCGCGGGCGGCGGGCGCCGGAAGGCGACGCTGGACGCGGCCCAGGCGGCGCTCGGGGCCGAACACGCCGCCGTCTACGGATACGGCGTCGTGGGCGGGCGCATCGGGGACGGCCGGCTGGACGAGGCGCGGGAGGCGTACGCCGCGCACCGGGCGCGGCGGGACTCGGTCCGCCGGCTGGTGGACGAGCTGGGCGGCGAGCCGGAGCCGTCAGCCGCCGCGTACGCGCTGCCGTTCCCGGTGCCCGACGCGGCGGCCGCGGTCCGGCTCGCCGCGGAGCTGGAGGAGCGGGTGGCCGGCGTCTACGCCGACCTCGTCGGGGCCGCGGAGGGCTCGCTGCGCCGGGAGGCGGCGTCCGCGCTGCGCGAGGCAGCGGTGCGGGCGGCCCGCTGGCGCAAGGGGAGCGTAGCCTTCCCTGGGCTCGCCGAACGGCAGGGCCCGGCCGGCCCGACCGCTACGGCGACCCGCACCGCGGACGCGCTCTGACCCACGGCGGCGGGCGGTCGTACGCAGGCATGGAAAGGGACAGCTCAGGGATGGCTTCAGCAGCACCGCGCGAGGGCGGTGTCCCCGTCGAACCGCCACAGCGTCTGCTGCGGGCGCTGGCCGAGGAGGGCAGGGACGGCGACCGGGACTGGCTGGAGTCGCTGCCCGGACTGGTCCACGGCGCCCTGGAACGCTGGGAGTTGACGGCCGAGCGGCTCCAGGCGCCGGGCGGCCGCAGCTCTCTCGTGGTGCTGGTGCGGCGGGCGGACGGCACTCCCGCGGTGCTCAAGCTGGTGCCGCCCGGTGTCCGGTCGCTGCCGGAGCAGGCCGCGCTGGAGCGGTGGGACGGCTGGGGCGCGGTGCGGCTGCTGGCGGCGGAGCCGGAGTCGGGCGCGCTGCTGCTGGAGCGGCTGCACGGGGAGATCTCGCTGAGCTCGCTGCCGGAGGCGAAGGCGCAGCTGGAGGCGGCGGGCACGGTGCGCCGACTGTGGGTCGACCCGGGAGCGGACCACCCGTTCCCGACGGTGGCCGAGCGGACCGGGCGGGACGTGCGGCGCCTGCGGGCGGCGTCCGGGGAGCCCTGGGCGGAGAGCGTGCGGCCGCTGGTCGACGAGGCGCTCGCGGTGCACGCGGCGCTGACCGCCGAGGCCCCGGAGGCGGTGCTGCTGCACGGCCGCTTCCGGCAGGGCAAGGTGCTGTCCGCGGAGCGGGCCCCCTGGCTTGCGGTCGGTCCGGAGCCGGTGGTCGGCGAGCGGGCCTACGACCTGGCGCGGCTGGTCCGCGACCGGCTGGAGGATCTGGTCGCGACGTCGGGCGGCGCCTCCGCGACGCGCCGGCGGGTGGCGAAGCTGGCGGACTCCCTGGAGGTCGACCGGGACCGGCTGCGCGGCTGGACGCTGTTCCGGGCGGTGGAGTCGGGCCTGCGGTCGCTGACCGCGGGGCGCACCCAGGAGGGCGAAGTGCTGCTGGAGTTCGCGGGCTGGCTCTGAGGGGTCCTCGCCCTGGTGCCCGCCCGGGTCGCGTGGTCCGGCACCGCGCCCCACCGGCGTTGCCGGGCAGCCCCGGCGGCTCCGCTGTGCGGGCTCTCCGGTGCCCCGCGACGCACGGCACCGGTCCACGCGGCCTCATCTCATCGCGCAAGGCCCCTCGGGTCATGGCGCAAGGCCCCGCGGACCGGGCGCCGACGACGGGCGCCGGCCGCCCGCGCGGGCCCCGGAGGGCGCGCGGACGGCCGGCGCACGGTTCCCGGCCCGCTCCCGGGCCGGCTCTCAGGCCTTCGTCAGCCGGGCCAGGGCCTCGTCCACGGTCAGCTCCTCGCGCTCGCCCGTGCGGCGGTCCTTGAGCTCCACGATCCCCTCGGCCGCCCGGCGGCCCACGACCAGGATGGTCGGCACACCGATCAGTTCGGCGTCGGTGAACTTGACGCCCGGCGACACCCCGGCCCGGTCGTCGAGGAGCACCCGGATGCCCGCGGAGTGCAGCTTCTCGCCGACCTCCAGGGCGATTTCGGTCTGCCGGGCCTTGCCCGCGGCGACCACGTGGACGTCGGCGGGCGCGATCTCCCGCGGCCAGCACAGGCCCTGTCCGTCGGCGGTCTGCTCGGCGAGCGCGGCGACGGCCCGGGACACCCCGATGCCGTAGGAGCCCATGGTGACCCGGACGGGCTTGCCCTCGCGGCCGAGGACGTCGAGCTCGAAGCTGTCGGCGTACTTCCGGCCGAGCTGGAAGATGTGGCCGATCTCGATGGCGCGGCCGATCTCCAGCCCGGCGCCGCAGCGGGGGCAGGGGTCGCCCGGCTCCACGACGACCACGTCGAGGTACTGGTCGACCTCGAAGTCCCGGCCGGCGACGACGTTGCGGGCGTGCTTGCCCTCGGTGTTGGCGCCGGTGACCCAGCTGGTGCCGGCGGCGATCCGGGGGTCGGCGATGTAGCGGAAGGCGGTGCCCGCGCGGCCCTGCGGGCCGACGTAGCCGCGGACCAGGTCGGGCCGGCCGGTGAAGTCCTCGGCCGTGACCAGCTCGACGGTGGCCGGGGCCAGGTGCTCGCCGAGCTTGCCGAGGTCCACCTCGCGGTCCCCGGGCACGCCGACGGCCACGATCTCCCCGTCGACCTTCACCAGGAGGTTCTTCAGGGTCGCGGAGCGGTCCACGCCCAGGTGCTCGGCGAGCGTCTCGATGGTCGGGGTGTCGGGGGTGTCCAGCTCCTCGACGGCCGGGTGCTCGGCCGGCTCGACGACCGGCACCGGCACGGTGACCGCTTCGGTGTTGGCGGCGTAGTCACAGGCGGGGCAGTCGACGAAGGTGTCCTCGCCCGCGGCGGCCGGGGCCAGGAACTCCTCGGAGGCGGAGCCGCCCATGGCGCCGGAGACGGCGGACACGATGCGGTAGTCCAGGCCGAGCCGCTCGAAGATGCGGGTGTAGGCCTCGCGGTGCAGCCGGTAGGCCTCGGCCAGCCCCTCGTCCTCGGTGTCGAAGGAGTAGGAGTCCTTCATCTGGAACTCGCGGCCGCGCAGCACACCGGAGCGGGGGCGCGCCTCGTCCCGGTACTTGGTCTGGATCTGGTAGAGGATCACCGGCAGGTCCTTGTAGGACGTGCACTGGTCCTTGACGACCAGGGCGAAGATCTCCTCGTGGGTGGGGCCGAGCAGGTAGTCGGCGCCCTTGCGGTCCTTGAGCCGGAACAGCAGGTCGCCGTACTCCTCCCAGCGGCCGGTGGCCTCGTACGGCTCCTTCGGCAGCAGCGCGGGCAGCAGCACCTCCTGGCCGCCGATGGCGTCCATCTCCTCGCGGACCACGCGGGAGACGTTCTCCAGCACCTTCTTGCCCAGCGGGAGCCAGGTCCAGATCCCCGCGGACGAACGGCGGACGTACCCGGCCCGGACCATCAGCTTGTGGCTGGTGGTCTCGGCATCGGCCGGATCGTCGCGCAGTGTCTTGAGCATCATCCGGGACATGCGCTGGACCATGGTTTTCGTCTCCTGCTTGCGGGGTGCGATTGTCAGGAGGCTATCCGGGACCGGGCGGCGGCCGTTAACCGATACCGCCCGGAACGGGCCGGACGGGGGCCGAGGGGCCCGGAACCGGTCAGCCCCGGAGGAGCGGAAGGGGCGCGCCCATCACCGCGTACGGGCTGGGGGCGCTGGGGAACAGCACCTGGCGCGCGAGGTCGCGGTAGCCCAGCGCGCGGTAGAGGACGCGGGCCGGACTCTCGGTGTCGACGGCGGACAGGATGCTGCGGGGCTGCGCGGCGGTGTCGGTGATGGTGGTGATCAGCCGGCGGCCGATGCCGCGCTTCTGGTACTCGGGGTGCACATGGAGTTCGGTGATGACGAAGGCGTTGTCGAGCCAGTCGTCCTGTCCGGCGCCGCGCAGGTAGGGCTCGACGACGGTGGACCACCAGTGCCCGCGGTCGTTGGGCATGCCGTAGACGAAGCCGACGAGCCGGCCGGTGGGTGTGACGGCGCCGAGGGCGCGGGCGCCGGGGCAGCCGAGGTGCCGCAGCACGATGTGGCGGCGGACGCCGACCTCGTCGCTGCTGAGCCCGAACGCGACCGCCTGCACGGCCAGCGCCTCGTCCACCCTCCCGGCCAGGTCGAGCGGTCCGACCGCTACGTCATCCATGACCGCGACCCTACCTGCGCCCGGGGACCGGGGACGGGCACGTTTCCGCCGCGCTGCCCGCCGTTCAGAACAGGACGCTCATGAACGCCCCGGCCTCCTCGAAGCCGACGCGGCGGTAGGCGGCGCGGGCGGTGTGGTTGTAGTCGTTGACGTAGAGGCTGGCGACGGGGGCGACGTCCTTGAGGGCGAACTGCAGGACGGCGGCCATGCCGATCTCGGACAGGCCGCGGCCGCGGTACTCCGGTGCCACCCAGACGCCCTGGATCTGGCAGGCCTTGGCCGTGGCCGCCCCGATCTCCGCCTTGAAGACCACCTTGCCGTCCTCGACGCGGGCGAACGACCGCCCCGCGGTGACGAGTTCGGCGATCCGGGCCTGGTAGAGCAGTCCGCCGTCGCCGGCCAGCGGCGAGACGCCGACCTCCTCGGTGAACATCGCCACGCAGGCGGGCATGACGATGTCCATCTCGTCCTTGCGGATGCGCCGGACCAGCGGGTCGGGCGCCACCTCGGCCGGCAGGGCGCTGGTGACCATCAGCGGCTGATGGGAGCGGACCTCGCGGGCGGGGCCCCAGCTGGGCTCCAGCAGGGACCACAGCTGGGCCGTGGGCCCGGCGGGGCCGACGATCGAGGAGCAGCGGCGGCCGGCCCGGCGGGCGCGGTCGGCGAAGCCGCGGACGGCCTCGGGGCCGGCGCAGACCGGCACCAGGTTGGCGCCGGCGTAGCAGAGCGACTCCAGCCGCCCCTCGGAGTACCAGCCCCACATCTCGCCGCCGAGCCGCCAGGGGTCGAGTCCGGCCACCTGGACGCGGGCGGCGACGAAGGCGTTGGCGACCGGGTCACGGTCGAGGACCGCGAGAGCCGCGTCGAGCTCGCCCGGTTCGAGAACCTTGGTGGTGGTCGTCGTCAACACGTCTCGGAATGCCTCGCCGTCCGGCCCCTCATCTGGTCTCCGCACTGTACCCGCCCGGTGCCGGTGCACGCCGCCCTCGGAACGGCCCCGCTTCCGGCCGGTTCCGGGGCGGGGCCCGGACGGGGTGCGGACCAGGGGTACGGACCCGGGATCAGCCGACGGAGACCTCGGGCTCGCCGGAGATGATGCCGTCCTTCTCCATCTGCTCGGCCATCTTCATGGCCTCCTCGATGAGGGTCTCCACGATCTTCGACTCCGGGACGGTCTTGATGACCTCGCCCTTCACGAAGATCTGGCCCTTGCCGTTGCCGGAGGCGACACCCAGGTCCGCCTCGCGGGCCTCGCCCGGGCCGTTCACGACGCAGCCCATGACGGCGACGCGCAGCGGCACCTCCAGGCCGTCGAGGCCCGCGGTGACCTGGTCGGCCAGCTTGTAGACGTCCACCTGGGCGCGGCCGCAGGAGGGGCAGGAGACGATCTCCAGCCGGCGCTGCCGCAGGTTCATCGACTCCAGGATCTGGATGCCGACCTTGACCTCCTCGGCCGGCGGGGCCGACAGGGAGACCCGGATGGTGTCGCCGATGCCCTCGGAGAGCAGGGCGCCGAAGGCCACGGCCGACTTGATGGTGCCCTGGAACGCCGGGCCGGCCTCGGTCACGCCGAGGTGCAGCGGGTAGTCGCACTGGGCGGCGAGCTGCCGGTAGGCGTTGACCATGACGACCGGGTCGTTGTGCTTGACCGAGATCTTGATGTCGCGGAAGCCGTGCTCCTCGAAGAGTGAGCACTCCCACAGCGCGGACTCGACCAGGGCCTCCGGGGTGGCCTTGCCGTACTTCTCCAGCAGCCGCTTGTCGAGGGATCCCGCGTTCACGCCGATACGGATCGGAGTACCCGCGTCGGAGGCGGCGCGCGCGATCTCCTTGACCTTGTCGTCGAACTGCCGGATGTTTCCGGGGTTCACCCGGACCGCGGCGCAGCCGGCGTCGATCGCGGCGAAGACGTACTTCGGCTGGAAGTGGATGTCGGCGATGACCGGGATCTGGGATTTCCGGGCGATGATCGGCAGCGCGTCGGCGTCGTCCTGCGAGGGGCAGGCGACGCGGACGATCTGGCAGCCCGAGGCCGTGAGCTCGGCGATCTGCTGGAGGGTGGCACCGATGTCGGCCGTGTTCGTCGTCGTCATCGACTGCACCGAGACCGGAGCGTCCCCGCCCACGGCGACCGTTCCGACCTGGATCCGACGGCTGTGGCGCCGCTCGGCGAGCCTGGTCGGAACGGACGGCATTCCAAGCGAAATCGCAGTCATTGTGCGAGCAACCCCAAGGTGTGGACACGGTCCCGAGATCGGCGGGCTCCGGTCACCGAGATTACGACACCTCTCCCGGCATCAGCACATCCCGGCCCCCGGAGTGGCTCGGAGCCGGACGGCCGGGCGTGGCGCACGCCCGGCCGTCGCGGCCTGGTCCGACCGGGGGTCGGGGCCCCGTCCGATCAGGAGATTCTGACCGGATTGACGAGATCGGCCACCAGCACCAGAAGGGTGAAGCAGATGAAGATCCCGGCGACCACATAGGCGACCGGCATGAGCTTGGCCACGTCGAAGGGGCCGGGGTCGGGCTGCCGGAAGATCCGTGCGGCGTGCCGCCGGATGCCCTCCCACACCGCGCCCGCGATATGGCCGCCGTCCAGCGGCAGCAGCGGCAGCATGTTGAAGAGGAACAGCGACAGGTTGAAGCCCGCGACCAGGAAGAGCATGGTCGCCACCCGCTGCTCCGGCGGGATGTCGAGGTTGAACACCTCGCCGCCGACCCGGGCCGCGCCGACCACGCCCATCGGCGAGTCCGGCTCGCGCTCCCCGTCGCCGAAGGCCGCGTCCCACAGGGCGGGCACCTTCTGCGGGAGGTCGATCAGCGACTGGACGCCGGTGGTGATCATGTCGCCCATGCGGTCCACCGACTGCCCGAACGACTGCTGGACGACGCCGGTGGCCGGGCTGAAGCCCAGGAAGCCCGCCGTGACGTACTCGCCGGGGACCGCGCGGCCGTTGCCGTCGTTCTTGGCGACCTGGTTCTTGACCAGGTTCGCGTGCAGGGTGCGGGTGGCGCCGTCGCGCTCGACGGTGAGCGTGGCGGGGCCGACGGTGTCCCGGATGTGGCCCTGCAGGCCGCTCCAGTCGGCGACCCGGTCGCCGTTGAACGCGACGATCCGGTCGCCCGGCTCCAGACCGGCGGCCTTGGCGGGCGAGGCCGGGTCGCCGTCGGCGCACTTGTTCCGCTTCTCGGTCTGCGAGATCACACAGTCGGAGACGGTGCTGACCGTGGTGGTCTGGGTGTTGATGCCGAAGCCCATCAGCACGGACAGGAAGATCGCCACGGCCAGGACCAGGTTCATGAACGGCCCGGCGAACATCACGATCACGCGCTTCCACGGCTTGCGCGTGTAGAAGAGGCGCTTCTCGTCGCCCGGCTGGAGCTCCTCGAAGGCGGCCGAGCGGGCGTCCTCGATCATGCCGCGCCACGGCGAGGTGGAGCGGGCGGTGACCTTGCCGTCATCGCCGGGCGGGAACATCCCGATCATGCGGATGTAGCCGCCGAGCGGGATGGCCTTGACGCCGTACTCGGTCTCGCCCTTGTGCCGGGACCAGATGGTGGGGCCGAAGCCGACCATGTACTGCGGGACCCGGATGCCGAAGAGCTTGGCGGTGGAGAGGTGGCCCAGTTCGTGCCAGGCGATGGAGAAGAGCAGGCCCACCACGAAGACGACTATGCCGAGAACCGTCATCAGTGTCGTCATCCGCGAGCCTCCGCTGCTGCCTTCGCCGCCAGTTCCCGCGCGCGGGCGCGCGCCCAGGTCTCCGCCTCGAGGACGTCCGCGACGGTCAGATCCGTTCCCCGCGGCGTGCCGTGTTCGGCGACCACGTCGGCGACGGTATCCACAATTCCGTTGAACGGCAGCTTTCCGGCCAAGAAAGCGTCGACGCACTCCTCGTTGGCCGCGTTGAACACGGCGGGGGCCGTGCCGCCGAGGCCGCCGACGTGCCGGGCGAGGCCGACGGACGGGAAGGCGTCCTCGTCGAGCGGGAAGAACTCCCAGGTCGACGCCTTGGTCCAGTCGACGCCGGGAGCGGCGTCCGGCACCCGGTCGGGCCAGCCGAGGCCCAGAGCGATCGGCATCCGCATGTCGGGCGGGCTCGCCTGGAGCAGGGTGGAGCCGTCGGTGAACTCCACCATCGAGTGAACGTAGGACTGCGGGTGCACCACGACCTCGATGCGGTCGAAGGGCACGTCGTAGAGCAGGTGCGCCTCGATGACCTCCAGCCCCTTGTTGACCAGGGACGCGGAGTTGATGGTGATCACCGGGCCCATGGCCCAGGTGGGGTGGGCGAGGGCCTGCTCGGGCGTCACCGTCGCGAGCTGCTCCCGGGTCCGGCCGCGGAACGGGCCGCCGGAGGCGGTGACGACGAGCTTGCGGACCTCGGAGCGGGCGCCGCCCATCAGGGCCTGGAAGAGCGCGGAGTGCTCGGAGTCGACCGGCACGATCTGGCCGGGCTTGGCCACGGCCTTCACCAGCGGGCCGCCGACGATCAGCGACTCCTTGTTGGCCAGGATCAGCACCCGGCCCGCTTCGAGGGCGGCCAGCGTCGGGGCGAGGCCGATGGATCCGGTGATGCCGTTGAGGACGGAGTGGCAGTCGGTGGCGGCCAGCTCGGTGGCGGCGTCGGGGCCGGCCAGGACCGCGGGCAGCGGCTCGCTCCCGTACTGCGCGGCGAGCGCCTCGCGCAGGGCGGGGACGACGTCCTCCCGGGCGACGGCGACGGTGCGGACTCTCAGCCGGTACGCCTGCTCGGCCAGCAGGGCCACCCGGCCGCCCGCGGCGGAGAGACCGGTGACACGGAAGCGGTCGGGGTTGCGCAGCACCACGTCGATGGCCTGGGTGCCGATGGAGCCGGTGGAGCCGAGGATCACGATGTCCCGCAGTCCGCCGGAGGCGGCGGTGGCCGCCTCGAAGCGGTCGTGCGGGTGGGCGAGGGAGTCCGTCATCCCCCCATTGTGTCCGTACCGGGCGCCGCGCCGGACAGGGTGTCCCCCTGGGACGGTCCGGCGCGGCGCGCGGCGTCAGCGGATGGGGCGGTGGACGTTCTCCCGGGCGGACGGTCCGGGGGTGGCGTCGGCGATCCAGGGACCGTCGCCGGAGGGGTCGACGATGCCGTCCTCCAGCCAGGTGTAGGCGTCGCCGAGAACGCCCTTGACCACCTTGCGGTCGAGGTCGTCGGTGTTGCTCCAGAGCCGGCCGAAGAGCTCCTCGACCCGGATCCGGGACTGCCGGCAGAAGGCGTCCGCCAGCTGGTAGGCCTCCCGGCCGTGGTCCTCGGTCGCCCGCAGCAGCTCGGCCCGGACGCAGGCCGCGCTCATCGCGAAGAGTTCCGCGCCGATGTCGACGATCCGGCCGAGGAAGCCCTGCTTGGTCTCCATCTTCCCCTGCCAGCGGGACATGGCGTAGAAGGTGGAGCGGGCGAGCTTGCGGGCGGAGCGCTCGACGTAGCGGAGGTGCACGGCCAGGTCGGGGTGCCCGGCCGGGTGGAACTCCGCGTAGGTGCGGGGCAGCTGGCCGGGGCCGGCGACGAGCTTGGGCAGCCAGCGGGCGTAGAACCCGCCCGCCTTGGCGCCCGCCCGGGCCTTGTCCGTCAGCGACTTGTCGGGGTCGATCAGGTCCCCGGCGACCGACAGGTGGGCGTCGACGGCCTCGCGGGCGATCAGCAGGTGCATGATCTCCGTGGAGCCCTCGAAGATGCGGTTGATCCGCAGGTCCCGGAGCATCTGCTCGGCGGGGACGGCGCGTTCGCCGCGGGCGGCGAGGGACGGGGCGGTCTCGAAGCCCCGGCCGCCGCGGATCTGCACCAGCTCGTCGGCCATCAGACAGGCCATCTCGGAGCCGTAGAGCTTGGCGAGGGCGGCTTCGATCCGGATGTCGTTGCGGTCCTCGTCGGCCATCTGTCCGGCGAGGTCGACCACGGCCTCCAGGGCGAAGGTGGTGGCGGCGATGAAGGAGATCTTGGAGCCGACGGCCTCGTGCCGGGCGATGGGCCGGCCCCACTGCTCGCGAACCGTCGACCACTCGCGGGCGATCTTCAGGCACCACTTGCCGGACCCGACGCACATCGCGGGCAGCGAGAGCCGGCCGGTGTTGAGGGTGGTCAGGGCGATCTTGAGGCCGGCGCCCTCGGCGCCGATGCGGTTCGCCGCGGGCACCCGGACCCGGTGGAACCGGGTGACGCCGTTCTCCAGGCCGCGCAGGCCCATGAAGGCGTTGCGGTTCTCCACGGTGATGCCCTCGGAGCCTGCCTCGACGACGAAGGCGGTGATCCCGCCGGAGTGCCCCTCGCTCTTCGGCACCCGCGCCATGACGACCAGCAGGTCCGCGACGACCCCGTTGGTGGTCCAGAGCTTGACGCCGTCGAGGACGTAGTCGTCGCCGTCCGGGACGGCGGTGGTGGCGAGCCGCGCCGGGTCGGACCCCACATCGGGCTCGGTGAGCAGGAACGCCGTGATGTCGGTGCGGGCGCAGCGGGGCAGGAAGGCGTCCTTCTGCTCCTGGGTGCCGAAGATCTTCAGCGGCTGCGGCACACCGATCGACTGGTGGGCGGAGAGCAGGGCGCCGATGGCCGGGCTGGCGGTGCCGACGAGGGCGAGCGCCTTGTTGT
This sequence comes from Streptomyces sp. NPDC002055, assembly GCF_040296705.1. NCBI lineage: Bacteria > Bacillati > Actinomycetota > Actinomycetes > Kitasatosporales > Streptomycetaceae > Streptomyces > Streptomyces sp. NPDC002055. Next base: position 6,728 of record NZ_JBEOXS010000082.1, on the reverse strand, counting down.
AGTACAGCTGGGACAGGCCCAGCCCGCCGTACTTCGTGTCGATCTTCATGCCGAGGGCGCCTAGCTCCTTGAGGCCGGCCACGACCTCGTCGGGGATCTGCGCCTCGCGCTCGATCCGGGCGCCGTCCACCTGTGTGTCGCAGAAGTCGCGGAGCTTGGCGAGGAACTCCTCGCCGCGCCGGACGTCCTCCACGGGTGGCGCCGGATGCGGATGGATGAGATCGAGCCGGAACCTGCCCAGGAACAGTTCCTTGGCGAAGCTCGGCTTGCGCCAGTCCTGCTCGCGAGCTGCCTCGGCGACCTGGCGTGCTTCACGCTCTGTGACGGTGGGCTTGGCGGAAGTGGCGGTCATGGACGGGTCACCTCACCGCGAGTCGGGACGGGGTCGGTCGAGCGACGGACTACCGATGGGTACTACTTGCCCGTAATACCCGATCCCGACGGGTGGTGCCAGCCCTCGCGCGCGAACGGGTGGCGTTCCGGAGCCGCTTTCCGCCACCGGTGGACAGCGGTGCGCGGGCCGCTTATGGAGGGCACGGGGTGCTCCTCTTATGGGGCGCGGCGTGCTTCTCCGGCACGGCCCGGCAGACGGCGGCGGCCGGGGGTACGCCGTGCGCACCCCCGGCCGCCGCCGGTCCTCGTCCCGGGAAGGTCAGAGATCGATGCCGGTGAGCACCATGACCCGCTCGTAGGTGTAGTCGTCCATCGCGTACCGCACGCCCTCGCGGCCCACGCCGGACTGCTTGATGCCGCCGTAGGGCATCTGGTCCGCGCGGTAGGACGGGACGTCGCCGATGATGACACCGCCGACCTCCAGGGCGCGGTGGGCCCGGAAGGCGGCCTGGACGTCGTGGGTGAAGACGCCGGCCTGGAGGCCGAACTTGGAGTCGTTCACGGCCGCGAAGGCCGCCGCCTCGCCATCCGCCCGGTGCAGCGTGAGAACCGGGCCGAAGACCTCCTCGCAGGCGATCGTGGCGTCGGCCGGGACGTCGGCGAGCACGGTCGGGGCGTAGGAGGCGCCGTCCCGCTTGCCACCGGCCAGCAGCCGGGCGCCGGCGTTCACGGCCTCGTCGACCCAGGACTCGACGCGCTTGGCGGCGTCCTCGCTGACCAGCGGGCCGACGTCGGTGGCCGGGTCCGACGGGTCGCCGGTGACCTGGGCCTCGACGGCGGCGATGACCTTGGGCACCAGCCGGTCGTAGACGGAGGCGTCGGCGATGACCCGCTGCACCGAGATGCAGGACTGGCCGCCCTGGTAGTTGGAGAAGGTCGCGATCCGGCCGGCGGCCCAGTCCAGGTCGGCCTCGGAGGAGAAGTCCGGCAGGACGACGGCGGCGCCGTTGCCGCCGAGCTCCAGGGTGCAGTGCTTGCGCGGCACCGACTCCATGATCGCGAAACCGACGGTGTCGGAGCCGGTGAAGGAGATGACCGGCAGCCGCTCGTCCTGGACGAGGGCCGGCATCCGGTCGTTGGGGACCGGGAGCACGCTCCAGGCGCCGGCCGGCAGCTCCGTCTCGGCGAGCAGCTCGCCGAGGATCAGGCCGGACAGCGGGGTCGCCGGGGCGGGCTTGAGGATGATCGGCGCACCGACGGCGATCGCCGGGGCGATCTTGTGGGCGCAGAGGTTCAGCGGGAAGTTGAACGGGGCGATGCCGAGCACCGTGCCGCGCGGGAAGCGGCGGGTGAAGGCGAGCCGGCCGACGCCACCGGCGTCGGTGTCGAGGCGCTGGGCCTCGCCGCCGTTGAAGCGGCGGGCCTCCTCGGCCGCGAAGCGGAACACCGAGACGGCGCGGCCGACCTCGCCGCGCGCCCACTTGACGGGCTTTCCGTTCTCGGCGGAGATCAGCCGGGCGATCTCCTCGGTGCGCTCGACGAGGCGCCGCGAGACGTGGTCGAGGGCGGCGGCCCGGACGTGCGCGGGCGTCGCGGCGAACTCGGCCCGCACGGCGTCCGCGGCGGCCACGGCCTCCTCGACCTGGGCCTCGGTGGGGACGCTCACCGTGCCGACGAGACTGCCGTCCCAGGGGGAGGTGACGTCGAACGTGTCGTCGCCGGCAGCCTCGCGGCCGGCGAGCCAGAACGCGTGGTGTGTGGTCACAGCGGATCCCGGCCCTTCCGAAGTGGTGGGGAGGTGCTCTTGGTGCCTCCACCGTAGGGGGCGGCGCGTCGAATGACGTTTGTCCGGCATGGAGTGGTAACGGGGTGCGCTCTCGCCGGTTTGGCACCCCTGCGGAAGGCTTCGGTCCGTGGGCGGGGCCGGGTCACGGGACCCGCGTCGCCCCCGCACGGCCGACCGAGCGCGTCCGGCTGGGCCGGAGCCTCCGCTCCCTCCCGCACGGGGCCGGCGGAACCGAGGCCGTGTGGTGCCTCCGCTCCCTCCCGCCCACTCCGCGTCGAGGCCCTGTCCGGGGGCGGGCTACGGCCCCGGGACCGTGGTCGCCTTCAGCGCGAGCCACAGCTCCATCCGCACGTCCGGGTCGTCCAGGGAGCGCCCGAGGATCTCCTCGACGCGGCGCATGCGGTAGCGGAGGGTGTGGCGGTGGACGCCGAGGTCGGCGGCGGCGGCGTCCCACTGGCCGTGCCGGGAGAGCCAGGCCCGCAGCGAGGCGACCAGGTCGCCGCGGCCGGTGGCGTCGTGCTCGCGGAGGGCCCGGAGCATGCCGTCGGCGAAGGCGCGCACCGCGTCGTCGGCGAGCAGCGGCAGCACGGAACCGGCCGCGACCTGCTCGTGTTCCACCAGGGCGCGGCCCCGGCGGCGGGCCACCGAGAGGGCCTGTTCGGCCTCCCGGTAGGCGGAGGCGGAGGCGATCGGGCCGGACGGGGCGGACAGACCGATGGCGATCTCGTCGCCCTCGGCGGCGGCCCGCTCGTGCGGCCGGGTCGCCGTGCCCCGCCGGGCCTCCAGGGCCTCGGCGTACTGGCCGCAGGCGGCGACGGCGGCCCCGCCGTCGGGGGCGAGCACCACCAGCCGCGCCCCGTCGGGGACCACGAGGACGGCCTCCGCGCTGCGGGCGGCCGCCGACTCCAGGGCGTCGGCGAGGGTGGCGAGGGCGTCGGGGGCGCCGTCGCGCTCCGCCCCGGGACCGTCCGCCGCCCCGGCGACGGCCTCGGCGACGAGCACCCGGAACGGGGCGTCGAGCAGCCCGCCGTACAGCGGTCCGGCCACCGTCCGGGCGTGGTCGGGCTCCCCGGCCAGCAGCATCCGCAGGACGGCGGCGCCGAGCCGCTGTTCGGCCTCGTGCAGGGCGCGCGACCGCTCGGTGACCAGGGTCAGCAGGGCCACCGCGGAGTGCACGGCGTAGCGTTCGGCGGTGCCCAGCGGGGCTCCGGTGCCGACCGCGAGCACCGCGCGGGCGCGGCGCCCGGTGCCCAGCGACTGGAGCTCGACCCGGTCCTCGCCGGCGTCGGCGGCGCCGACCACGGCGCTCGCCGGGGCGGGCCGCTCGCGCAGCCGCTCGACGTCGGCGGTGAGCCGGGCGGCCCGGCGGGAGGCCCACTCCGGTGCGGCGGCCACCACGGTGCCGGAGGCGTCGTAGAGGGCGGCCCAGCCGTCGAGGTGGGCGGCGAGCCGGGCGAGCAGAGCGGTCGAGCCCTCCGCGCCGAGCGCCGCCCGGGTCAGCTCGCGCTGGACCTCGAAGCCCGCGGTGACGGCCCGGTACTGGTCGGCGGCGATGGCGGCGGAGACGGCCTTGCTGATCGCTATGAAGGGGGTGCGGCGGGGCACCTCCAGCAGAGGCAGGTCGGCCTCCTCCGCCGCCGCGACGAGGGCCTGGGGTATGGCGTCGTAGTTGACGCCGACGGCGAAGCCGAGCCCGACCACGCCCGCCTCGCCGAGCCGGCGGACGTAGCGGCGCATCGCCTCGTCGTCCTCGGCGTCGAGCTTCATGGCCGTGGTGAGCAGCAGCTCGCCGCCGTCCATGTAGGGCACCGGGTCGGCGAGTTCGCTGACGTGCGCCCAGCGCACCGCGGTCTCCAGACGGTCCCCACCGGCGCGTACGCCCAGCTTGAGCGCGGAGTGGTGGACGAGGGAGGCGAGCGTGGGAGGCATGGCACCTTCAGGCGATCAATTGTGCCGTCCCGTACGAACGGCTCAGTTCGATTCTGCCTCAGCGGACGAATCCCCGGCACCGGGTCATTCCCGCAGGTCCACCAGGAGCGGCGGGGCGTGATCGCCGCGGACGGTGGTGAGCGAGAGGACGGCGTGCCCGGCGGGCACCGCGTGGGCCAGCTCGGAGGCGGACCAGCGCTCCCGCTCCACCGTCCGCACGGTCACCGATTCGGCCGTCACCGCCCGGCCGGTGACCAGCCGGCGCACGGTGTGCACCACCCGGGTCAGCGGCTCGTCCGCGATGATCTGCCGGTTGGTGACGTCCCGGGTCTCCACCCACTCCTTGCCCCAGACCTCGGCGAACCGCGCGCCGTCCCAGGTCGTCACGCCGGCGAAGGCCATCCGGCAGCCCACCGCGCCCAGGGTGGCGGTCCGCAGCGGTTCGGGCACGTCCTCCAGGGTCCGCAGGGTGAGCACGGCTCCGGCGTTGGCGGACCGCAGGCGCTGGATGCCGCGGAGGGATTCCGCGGTCACGGTCTGCGTCGCGTCGTCGAGGACGAGACAGGCGAAGAGCGAGCGGTCGGCGCGGCCGGTGGCGCACTCGGTGAACTGGGCGAGCACCAGCCGGGTCAGCAGCCGGGAGGCGTCGGTGTGGCCGCGCTCGGGCAGGTCGATGCGGACCCGCAGCGGGTGTTCCAGGGCGCGCAGCGAGAACGGCCGGGTCTTGCCCGCGGTGTCGAAGAAGTCCGCGAAGGCGGGCCGGTCGAGCAGCGCGAGCCGGTCCGCGAGCAGCGCCGCCACGTCCCCGGCCCGGCCCGACTGCCGCTCCCGCGCGTCGAGTTCGCGCAGCAGCGCGGCCTGCGCCGAGCCCTCCAGGGAGGAGCGCAGCACGCCCAGCGCGGCGGATCCCCCGTCGAGCAGCTCCCGCAGCTCGGGTACGGACGGGAAGCGGCCGTGGACCGCGCGGTACGGGCCGAGGAGCTGGGCGAGGGCGGTGGCCGCCCGCCGGGTGTCGGCGACCGGGTCCGTGACGACCAGATCGCCGATCAGCGCCTCGGCGAGCACCCCGGCGGCCTCGTCGGGGTCCGTGGTGCCGCCGTAGAGGTCGAGGTCGTACTCCGACTCGGGGCGCCCGATCCGGATCACCACGTCGAAGGCGTCGTCGGGGGCGAGCGGCGCCCCCGCCGCGCCCACGGAGACGACGGCGGCCTGGCCGGCGAGCGCCTGGAGGCACAGCGACTCCAGCACCGGCCGCACCACCCGGCCGGTCTTCCCGGCCCCGGCCGGCCCGACGGCCAGCAGCGACGTGCCGAGCAGCCCGGGCCCGAGGGCGAACCCGGTCCCCCGGTAGGCGTACGGGTTGCGCCGGTCCTCGGCCGTGGTGCCGATCCGCACCTGACGCGTCAGCAGGTCGTGCCGTGCGGTACGGACCGTCAGATCCCGTGCGCCGGACGGATGGGCGCACGCGGCGGCGCCCTCGCGGCGCACGGTCTCGGTGAACGCCGCCAGCCGCTCCGGACGGCTCCGCACGGACTGCCAGGCCCGGTCGATCCGGGCCTGGTCGACGTCGGTCATCCGCCCGGCCCGGGCCTCCTCGGCGAGCCGGTCGGCGATGTCGGGGGCGCCGGCCTCGCGCAGCGCGGGCCAGGCCGCGGGATCGGTGTGCGGCTCGGCGGGCGGCTGGGCGGACGTGTCGTCCCAGACCCGGCGCAGCGCACCGGCCCCGTACCGCCGCCACACCTCGGCCCACCGGCCGAGCCGGCCGAAGACCACCACTAGGAGCAGCGCGAAGAGGCCGTAGTAGAGGTAGGTGGCCCAGACGAACGCCAGCTGGGCGCCGCCGGCCTCCCGCCAGGAGTCGGGGGTGAGCAGGAACAGCGGCCAGAGCCAGTAGCTGCCGAGATAGCCGTTCCAGCACAGCGACCACAGCAGCCAGCCGCAGAGGAAGGCGATCAGCGCCCCGCTGATCAGCTGACGGCCCGGGATCCGGTCCGGCTCCTCGGGCGGCCGGGGCCGGTGCCCGAACGCCCAGATGCCGGGCTCGGCCTCGGTCCGGGGGGCGCGCAGCCAGTCCACGAACGCCTGACCGCCCGGCCCCGCCGACGGCGGCGCCGCGGGCCGCGGCGGCACCGCCTGCCGCGGCACGTGGCCCGACCGCGTACCGCGCAACCCCTGCGTCCCCTCGGTCTCCATCTGCTGCCCTCGTCCCCTCACCGGCCAGGCTGTCAGCGCCTCAATCTAGTGCCCCGGCCAGGGGAGTTCACGGCCCCGAACCACACCCGCCCCCCACACCGAGAACGGACGCCGGGCACGAACCGCAGCCCAAGGCGCCCACAGAGCGACCTGACCGAAGAGGCCCGATGCCACAGGCGCCGGGCGAAAGCCAGGACGCAGGACAGCAGAACGAGGTGAACCCGACGGTGCGGCGCCACCGGCCCGGCCCGGACATGACGGCAGCGGAGGCCGCAGGGCTGGGCAAGGACGGCGGCGCGCCACGACGGACCGGAGGTCCGGACGCAAGGGCACGGGGCCGCAGGGCGGCCGGGTGAACGCAAGGGGGTGGGGCCACCGGGCGGGGTGGTCCGGACGTAAGGGGGTGGGGGCGCAGGGGTGGGGGGTTCCGGAAACTTCCGTGTATTTGTGGGCCCCAGGGCCGTAAATATACGTTCCGGAACCCCCC
>NZ_JBEOXS010000081.1:0-27893 GCF_040296705.1 Streptomyces sp. NPDC002055 | reverse complement strand
CGCGCGTCCTCCTCCGGAGGAACGACGCACGCCCCTACGGGGCGTTAAAGACGAACCCGCCTCCGGCGGGTGAAAACAATTCCTCCGGAATTGTTTTGTGAATTCCTCCGGAATTCACGCGCGTCCGGATTTGGGGATGCGCGTCAGCTCGGCGAGTGCGGGTTGAGTGTTGCGCGCCTTCAAACGGGCTGGCTACGGGGAAAAGTGAGGGTGTGCTTGTTCCTGAGTGCGAGTGGGGAGGGAAGTGACGGCCTGGCAGAACCTGATCTGCTGTCGCCAGACCGGTAGACATCGCGGGCTCATACCTCCAGATCCTACCAGGGTCACCCTTTAGAGTCCACTCCAGCCGAGTTGCTGCATCACTCCGTGATGCAGGGGTAGAGTCCGTGAAACTACGGCACCACCCCCACCGTTGGCGGGAACGCGAGCCCCCCAACCGCCAGGGCGGAGCGCACGTTTTGAAAAGACATCAGCCCCTGGTATTTCAGTACCTCACTACAGCCGAGGAATCACGAATTGGGAAAGCTGTCGACCTCAGCCAAAGAACGGTACCCCGGATATGGGAATGCCGAAATTCCGGCGTGCGGAGGTACCTGAGCCGAACGGCCCCTCGGGCCGGGCGGTGGACCCGCCCACCGGCCCGAGCCACGCTTCCTCCGTCCGGGGGCCGATGCACAGCTGCTGACGGGCTGCCCGCGGATGGATCCGAGGCCTCCCCTGTCCGGCCCCCGCCTGGCCGCCGCACGGAGCGGCTGGAGGGTGCAGGGCAGCCCGTAGGGGGCGCGCCTCTAAAGATCAGATAGACGCAAGCCTTTGACCTGCGAAAACGCGCGAGATCTATGCAGCCTGAGTGCATGGATCTCGGCCGGAGGTGACGAGTTGCATGCACGTAGGTGAATAGATCGTTCCTGTCCAGGGACACGCCCGCCGCGTGCATAGATCTTCTGCATAACATCGCAGATCTGCTATGTTATGCAGCCTCAACGATCATGAAGAAGGAGAGCCCGTGGCTCAGCCCTTGAGGCGCAGCGCGGAGGCGGCGGCGACCGTGCCGCGGCTGGCCCCTGCTCCGCCGCCCGCCGATGCCGTCAACGGCATGGAGACGGCGCAGCAGCTGGTGAAGGGGCTGTCCGCGCTGGCCAAGCGGGGCGGCACCTTCACCACGAAGGACCCGGTCAAGCCGTACGTCTTCTACGGCAAGCAGCACCTGAGTCTGTCCCAGGTGATCGAGGAAAACCTGTGGAAGTTCGATCTGAGCGCGACGTCGCGCAACGTCCTGGACTACCTCAAGACGCACCACGACCAGCAGGGCCTGGTGGAGATGACGCAGAGCGGCCTGGCGAAGAAGTACGGCTGCTCACAGTCGAAGATCTCCCGCGCTGTCGGCCAGCTGAGTCACCACAACTTCACGTGGCGGGAACGGCGTGGGGTGTACCGCCTCAACCCGCTCTACGCTTACCGGTGGGGCAGCGAGAAGCAGCTGCGTCTGGTGAAGTCGCTCAAGAAGACCCTGGTGGACCACGAGATCACCATTCCGACTGTGAGGAACGAGGCCACGCGATGAGCTCCGCTTCCATCCCTGGTTTCCACAACCCGGAGATCTTCGAGGTCCTGCCGAACGCCTGCCTGTCCCCAACGGCCCGCGACGTCTTCGACGTGCTCACCTCCCGCCAGGCGCCGGGCGGCCTGGTCAAGATCCGCCAGCAGGAACTTGCCGAGCGCCTCGGGCTGACCCAGTCCGTGGTCTCCCGGGCCATCAGTCAGCTGCGCGACAAGGGCATCATCAGCGAGCGGCAGCGCCGCGGTGAGGTCCTCATCCACCCGCTGCTGGCCGGCTACGAGTCGCTCAGCCACATGGTCAACCACCTCAAGGCCCCCGGCACGTTCGTGTGGCCGCTGAACTTCCCGACCGGCGACATCCGCCCGCCGCGCGCCCGCGACGCCCGCATCGGGACAGACTTCGACCCGGACCCAGACGGTGGTGAGGACGCCCCGCTGCCCGACGCACCACCCTCCCTGCGACTGGCCGGATGAACCGCGACTCCTGCCCCGCCACTGCCACGGCGCCCACCCCTACTGGGAGGGCGCCGTCGTCGTTCCCGGCCGCCACGCTGCAGCACGATGGTCGGCCCCGCTCGCGTCCCGGCACCGCGCTGCACCGCGTCGTGCTGCATGCAGCCGCTGCATAGATCTTCTGGCCCGCTGCAGGAGCAGTACCCGTGTCCGACTGGGCCGTGCGAATGCTGCGCTGCCTCCGGAGCCACCATGCAGCAGTCGGGCAGCATGACCAGGAGCACGGGCAGCACCTGGAGGCATACGACCCGCAGGCCGATCCCATGGTCGCCCGGTGGGAGCGCGAACGCTTCCAGGGGACCGCCGAAGAGGAAACCGCTGCAGCACCAGCGGTGGGCGCGGGGTGAGGGTGGCGCTCATTGGGCCAACGAAACGCTTTCAGGAGGCTGCTGGGGCTCCTGCGCGGGTGCTCTGGCAGCACAACCAGGTGTCGCTTGGCGGGCTGGCTCTCGTCGGGCCTGCGCAGTCTCAGGTGCCGGGATGGCCGGCCGTCGGTGGGCTGGCGCCGAGGTCGCGTTCACCCGTGGTTGGGCTGCCGGATGAGGCGGGGCGCGGTTGCGGTTCGTGCGACCTCAGCCACCTATACCTTACGGATACCAAGAAATCGCTGGTCAGAGACGTGCCGGTTCGGAGATCTGTCACCTCAGCCGGTACATAACGACGGAGATGTGTACCGGCTGAGGAGTCACATCGGCGCTGAAATGTCAGCCAGGCCGACAGTTTCCGGCGTGGAACGTCAGCGAGACCGACGTTCCTGGGGCGTTCCGTCAGGCGGTCCGCCGGAGCGTGCGGGGAGGAGATCTGTCCCCCCTGGGGGGACACAACACGCCGGAATGTCAGCCACGCCGACATATCTGTCGGTGTGGCTGACATACTTCTGCCGTCCAAGATCAGCGAAGTGGAGAGGCCTCGTGTCATCCGAGCCACAGCGCAGCCGTTCCGCACCGAAGCGCGCGCTGCGCCGCCCGGAGCTGCCCGTTGATGATGAGATCCAGGCGTGGTCCAGGCCGGTTCAGCCGGTTGAGGATCTCGATTCCTTGGCTCGCCGCTACCCGCGCCGCAAGGTGTCGCTCGGCGGCGAGCGCAAGCCGATGGAGTTCTACGACACGCCAGAGCGCCCCAAGGCGTTCTCCATGGACTCGCTGGAGTTCTTCTTCCTGATCGCGCAGTACTTCCGTGAGGCCCTGCCGTTGCGGCTGATCCTGCTGATGATCGCCTGCCAGAAGGCCGGCGGGCAGATCCGGCTGACGCAGGAGGAGATGTCGACGGTGCTGGATGTGCACCGAGGGAAGATCAACGAGGCGCTGCAGGAGATCATGGGTCATGGCATCGTCTTCAAGGTGCGCCGTGGTGTCTATCAGTTCAACCCGCCCTACTCGTATCGTGTAGCGGAGTTCATCCCGGGCACGGAGCTGGTCGAGGCCGAGTATGTGCAGGTCGACCAGGACAAGGCGATCGCGAAGATCCGCAGGGATGAGAGCCTGCCGGATCTGGTGCGGTTCCCGTCGCTGGAGCACATGCGTGAGGCGATCGAGGAGCTGCGGAAGCAGCGGGCCGAGGAACGCGCTGCACGCCGACTGGCCCGTGCGCAGCGCCAGGAGGAGGGATCAGCCCAGTGAGTACCTTGAAGTGGTCGGCGACCAATGCTGACGGTCTTCTCGCCGACCTGGACCTGCCGCCCGCCGCCTACCGGGCGCTGCTCAAGCTGCGGGGGCGCAGCGAGCCGGGGGGCCGCATCGCGATGGACCAGGCCACTCTGGGGAAGCTGCTCGGGCTGAGCCGCCCCAGCGTGAACGCCGCGCTGCGGGAGCTTGAGCTGGCCAAGCTCGTCAAGAAGGTGCGCAACGGCGTCTACCAGATCAACCCGATGCTGGCCGGCTACACCTCCCCCGAGGATGCCGAGGCCGCCGTCAGGACGATGCCCAAAGCCGACCGCCTGGACAACAAGGGCTACCTGGCGAGCTACCACAAGGCCGTCGCCGCCTACCAGGACCAGCTCGCCGAACAGCGCAAGAAGCGGGCCGCGCTCGTCGCCGCGAAGAAGGCGGCCGCGGACAAGCGCCGCAGCTCGCTGCACGCCGTCGGCTGACCCGGCGGCCCGGCCTCGACGGACATCGGCGCTGCACCGTTCAACAGCAGCGGCAGCGGCCCGAACCCACCCCAGGTTCAGGCCGCTGCTGCGTGCTTGCTCAGACAGCCCTCGCCGCCCACAACACCACCGAGGGGCCTGAACGGCCCTCCAGCGGGCTCCTGGTCCCGCGAAGCCACCAAGGCGCTGCACCCCCGGTGCGGCGCCTTCTTCGCGTCCGCCCGCGATCAAGCCGGTAGCACTGGCTAAACCGCTTTGTTCTGGAGGAGCAGAACACGCGGCGGGCGCCCGCGTGCGGGAGTTCCCGCCGCGACCCGGAGCACCGGTACCACCAGGTGAACCGGTTTGTTCTGCTCCTCCAGAACAAAGCGCGGCCGCGGAAGCATGGCCGGGCCATGCCAAATTAGAACGAAGATCCGATTTGGCATGTATTGTCAGTGCCTGCCTCTAGCCTCGCCTTCACGATGTGACGCATCGCCAACTTGGAGGCAACGATGGCAGTTGAGCGGCACTGGCTGGACGTTCCGTATGCGGACAAGGACGAGGCCAAGAAGAGCGGGGCCCGCTGGGACGGGACCGCGAAGCGCTGGTATGCACCCCGCCCGGAGATCCCTGAACTCCAGCGGTGGACAGCAGCCCCGGATGTGCCCGCCCTGCTGCCCGGGGAGGACCGGACACTGGGCAACGGCCTGTTCGTCGACCTGGTGCCCAGCACCTGCTGGTTCACCAACGTCCGCTTCTGCGTGGACAAGAAGGACTGGGAACGTCTCCGCCGGATGATCACACGCCGGGCCGGGCAGCGTTGCGAGGCGTGCGGGGCGGAAGAAGACCGTGATGCCAAGCGGTGGCTGGAAGCCCACGAACGCTGGACCTTCGACGACACCACTCGAGTGCAGACCCTCAAGCGGCTGATCTGCCTGTGCACCGACTGTCACACCGTCACGCACTTCGGCCTCGCCCAGGTCCGCGGCATCGAAGCACAGGCCTTCGCACACCTGATCAAGGTCACAAAGATGACCGAGCCCCAGGCTCGCCAGCACGTCCGAGCCGCCTTCGCCCTGTGGCAGCGGCGCTCGGCCACCACCTGGGAACTGGACCTGAACATCCTCACCGACGCCGGGATCACCCTCGCACCGCCGCCAGGAGCTAAGGACCGGGCCGGCGTCGCGGAGGACACCCTCCGCGGAGCCGGCGGCAAACCGGCCGTGCCCCATCAGTGCGGCTCCGACTCGGTCATCCGCCGTACGCTGGGGCGTCGGTAGGAAGACGGCGGGCCTGCAAGCAGAACACGCAGGCCCGGCGGAGGCACAGGAATCGAACGGTCCCCCGGGGCCGGCGGAACTGAGTTCCGCCGGCCCTGACCATGCCTCATTGCCCCGCCCCCGTCACGGCCTGCGCCGTGACCAACCCGAAGGTACTGCCGGTGGCGGCGGGGTTCGTGTGCATAGAGAGCGCAGCCGCAACAAGTCTTTGACCTGCGGAAACGCCGAAGAGATCGGTATCCTAGGATGCCGATCCATGGCGCTGATGGTCATGCTGCCTATGGTCATCGAACGAACCCGAGGGTTCCTTCGGGCGTCCTGCGCGACATGACGGCAGGAGTAGGCGCCGACCGACAAGCGGCAGCACCCCGGGTTGGCTGCAGGGCGCTGCTGCTTGCTGGTCAGGCTTCGACGTAGGCGACGATCGTGATCGTGCGCAGGGCGGTCATGTAGTAGATCACCCGGACACCGTCGACCTCGTCCGAGTAGTCGCGCAGCAGGGTGTCAGGCACCGGCGCGCCGAGCTCGGGGTTGACGCTGATGGCGACGATGGCGCGGTCCAGGCGGTGCGTCTCGCCGGCGGTGAGTTTCGCCAGCTGGGTGAGCGCGGGCTCCACCAGGACGACGCGGGCCCGCCGCGCTGCGTGGTCAGGCGACACGGGACTGCTCGTCGGCCAGGCGCTCCAGGTGGGCGTCGCGGGCGTCCTCCCACAGCACGCCCGACTCTGCGGCCGGGTAGCCGTGCTCGGCGATGTCCTCCAGGACGGAGGCGAGGACGTCGACCTTCGCGCGCTGGTCGGCCGCGTAGGCCCGGACGGCCGCGGCGGTGTGCTCATCGAGGGGCTGGCGGGCGGGCGCGGGGTCCGGCTGCTGGCTCATCCAGGGCTCCTGGGCTGTCTCTGTCGTGTGCCGCTCACGGTATCGCCGGACCGGCCCCCGCGGGGCGAGACGGACGGAATCCCCGGCTACCGGGTCTGGGGTATATCCGCCGGAGAAGTTCCGCGCGGGTAAACGAGATATCGAGGTGTTCGCCGTCTCGAAAATCGATGCACAGGCCCGTGTAGGCGCCGTCTCAGTCGCGTAGATAGGAGTCGGTGAATGGTCTTCGCTAATTCGTGGAATGCTGCTGAGTCAGCCAGTTATGCCTCCCTCGGCCCGGCGGTGTCCAGTACAGTAGACGCGTTTATCCAGGGTTTTTGTGGCCGCCGGGCCGGTTCTGCCTGCCCGGGGTCTGCGAGGCGCGGTGTTCGGGGTGGTGTCGGCGGATGGGGCCCGGATGCGGGCCGTCGGCGGTGGCCGCCTCGCGGCCGTCGTTGTTCCGTCCGTTTGGTGCGGAGCGTCGTCGTCCAGGGCGCGGGGGGCGCGAAGCATACTGATCACGGCGGGCGCCAGTGCCGTCACGTCGTCCTGGCGTCCGCCTTCGGGGACACGGCAGAAGTCGCCTTCCGCCGCCTCCAGTGGGCACAGGAGCGGTCCATGGGCGCCGCGCCGTGTGCCTGGGCCGCTTCGGTGGCTCCGTTCCTTGTCCCGCCCGTTCGGGTGGGACAAGGAACGGGTGGAGCGTCGGCACCGCGTTCGCCCCTCTCCATCGCCGATGATGAGCTGCGCGGGACGGGGCCCGGATCGCCCTCTTGCCGGCCGCAGCTGGTGACGCTGCCCCCTCCGGCCGCCCGGGAGGACCCCAAACGCCGGGCCCCGTCCCGCTGCCTCGATCGGGTGCGGTGATCCTCTGGGGCCGGCTCGATGGGCCGGGCCTGGTCGGCGGTGTCATTGACGACGTATCTCCTCGACCAGAGCCCCCGGGGGGAGCTTGCTTCCCCCGGGGGCGGTACCCACTTGGCACGGCGGGCAGACAGGTTTCGAGGTCGGTACCTGTCTCCTCCATTTTCCGTCTCCTCGCGGTGTCTCGCACTCGGGACCTGCGGGAAGCTCCGGCAGGAGCACGTCGGCCTGACCGGCTTGGCGCGCTCGCGTCACCCGATTGGGTGAGAAGAGATCAAATCGGAGTGGACCGAGGAGCGCTGCACGACACTGCGGTCCGTGGCAACCTCTTCTTCCGCCCTCAGGGCTCCGATGATCGTCATGCTCTCCCTCCTTGCTGCCTTCCTCACCTCCGGCTGTGCTGTCGTCAATTCCCCGCCGCGGCACTCCGAGCGCCTCCAGAAGGCGTCCGGGCTGAAGGTCTTCCAGGTCGACACGACGAAGGAACTGTGGGAGAAGACCTCGGAACAGATTCCGTACGACCAGCGGGAAGCACCGATCGACGCCAAGACGAAGAGGCTGAACAACGGGCTGCTGCGGATCCAGCTGTCGGGGGTCAGCCTCGCGAACTACATGCGGCAGCTGGATTCCGACGCGCACGGAGGCCCCGGCAGCGGTGCGCCCTGGGCGCGGTCCCGGGAAGCGGAGTCGATCCGCATGTACGACGAGATCTCGGGTGTTCTGGACGGCATCACCAAGCGTCCCGGTCCGAAGGAACCGCCGCTGCGAGTGGTCGTTGACGACGCCTTCATCGACGCGAAGCACACCGCCTCACCGAAGTAGGAACACCGCGCGCAGAGCGGCAGCCTCGGCTGCTGCGGCCTGGGGGCGGGCGGTGCCTCCTCCGCCGGGCGGTCGTCAGATGCGGAGCCGTCGCTCCTCGGAGGCGATGAACTCCCGGCGTGCGTAGGCCCGGACCGCGTCCCGCTCGGCGCCCGTGCAGCCGTTCTCCAGGGCCGCGGGGATGTCACCGGTGGTGCTGGTCCCGTGCCGGCTGTCGTGACGGACCAGCTCGCCGGCGACGTCGGAAGCGTCGGTGCGCAGCTCCACGTCCCTGGGCACCGGTCGGGCATCCTCCTGGTAGGGGCGCGGGAGGTAGTTGCCGTGGCCGTGGCACAGGGCCAGGGCATCCAGCACGGCCGCGGCCGCCAGCAGATCGTCCCGGCACTCCAGGGCCAAGCCGTTGACATCGAAGTCGATGAGGTCCTGGCGGCCGGCGGAGTGCGCAGCAGCCAGCCGCTGGCGGTCCAGGACGTGCATGTACAGCAGCGCGGGGACGAGTTCGCCGATGCGGACCAGGTGCTTGCCGTACGCGGCCTGCGCCGCCCGGCTGGTCGACCAGCCCGGCCACGGCTCTTCGGGGGAAGCTCGGTGAGCACTCATATGCCGGGAAGCTACCCACCCCACCGCTGCAGCGGGGGCGGAACGGGCCATCCGACTCCGGGCCCGGCCGACGGGGACCCGTTGACCGGGGTGCCGTGGCACCCCGGACTGTGCAGGGCCAGCTCAGAAGTTGGCCCGCGCGACGCCGCGGACGAGCTGACCCAGGACGTCCAGGATCCCCTCCCCCACCGGAGTGGGAGCGATGAGGACTCCCAGCGCGAGGACGGTGATCACGGTCAGCTTCTCGTCGAACCGGCTCCGAGCCTCGGTACGGCGGCGCAGCCGCAGGACGACGATGATCGCGAGCAGCAGCGTCACGTTGATCGTCAGCAATCTGCCAGTCCTCCCACCCCGGGCCCCGGACCGGACGCCCAGGGGCCTCGAACCCGTGCTGCTTCAGCCCTCCTGTGTAGCGCGGGGCCGCCGGCGCTGCGCCGGTTTTCGCGGTGCTTGGCAGAAAGCGATCTTGCTGGCTGGATCCCGCCGCCCCGCGCTCGCTGCTGACACCGGTCTCGGCGTCACAGCCGGCTGCGACCGGCGGCGTCGGCAACCTGGGCCCCGCGGCTCCGCTGGCGACGATGTTCGCCGGAAGGTTCGTCGGAGGGCCGGCAAGCACGAAGGGCGCCCGGGTGTCCCGGGCGCCCTTCGCTTAACGTCTGAACCCTGGGGGTATGGCCTGCCGCGTCGGGGCTACCAGGGACCCGGAGCTCCCGCTCCGCGGCAGGGCCCGCGCCGACATCGATCAGGCCCGACAGCGCGCCCGGGGGTATGACACCGTCACCCCGCGCGGAAAGATCATCGCGGAGCTGAGCTTCGGCTTCTGGCGCTTCCTGCTGGCCCGCCAGTACAAGACCAGCCTGTAGCCCGACCTCGCGGGCGCCTTATGATCTTGCTCCGTGAGTGATCAGCAGAATCGTGGTGTGCGGGGTGGCTGGCTGGCCCGCTTCCTTGAGCGTCGGCGGGACGCTCGTCGCAGGTGGGGGCCGCGGCGGTTGTCGTGGGATGAGGCAGCAGAACGGGCGGCTGACGATCTGTGCGGCGGGAGTCGGCGGGAGCGGCCACGCCGACGGTCTCCGGAGGAGGCTGCCGAACGCGCCGCCGACTACCTGGAAGGCCGGTAGGAGCGGCCCCTGTTCAGCACAGGATGTGCCGCCCGTAGCGCACCAGGATCTCGGCGAGCGGGCGGTGGCAGACCTCGCAGACCGGTTTCCCGTTCGTGGGCCGGGGCCCCGTCGGCCGAGCCGGTGGCAGCGGGGTGGGCTTCCAGGGCCTTGCCGGTCGGGCTGCGGCTTCGTGGCGCCGCCGCGCGGCCTGTTCCTGCTGGCGCCGGGCCTGGTCGGCCTCCCGCCGTACGCGGGCAGCCTGTTCGGCCAGGCGCTCGGTCAGTGCGGGCGGGAACGTCACGCCGGCGGCGTTCAGGCCGAGGTCGGCGAGCGGTAGGCGCTCACAGACGACCCTGTCGCCGGCGCACGGCGGGTGGTGCGGTCCGAACAGGCGCAGGTCCTTCGTCCACCACTGCGGGCCGCGCTCGTGCGGCTGCCCCAGCCGGGCCTCGGCTGTCTCGTCGCGGTGGTGGAGCGTCCAGGCCGGGGTCCCCTCGGCGAACAGCACGTGCGGGATCCGGGTGTCCGGGCGCATGAACCACACGTCCCGCACCCCGGCGGCGGCGTAGTCGCGGTGCCGGGCCTGCCACAGCTCGTCGGTGATCAGCTCCCGTTGGGCCTCCAGCGCCAGGCAGGCACCGTCATCGAGGACGACATGGACATCCGCACGGCGGTCGCGGTCCGGTGTCCACTGCTCCAGCTGCACCTGGGTGACGTTGGGCAGGGAACCGGCCCAGCGGGCGAGGCGGTGCTTGGCGTTGATGTGCCAGACGGTTTCCCGGCTGTGCCCACCAGGCGGGGCGGTCCCGGCCGGGTGCGCGAAGTGCGGCCGGACCTGGCCGCCGATCCGGCCCCGGGCCAGCAGCGGCGCCTTCGTTCCCGCCGGGGCGTCGATGCCGCGCCAGCAGTAGAAGCACACCAGCGTCTCCCGCCGCCCGTACCCGAGCGCCCGCCACTGCTCCACGGGCCTCTCGCCGATGTGGACCTCAGTCTGCGTCTCCAGGTCGAACCCCACCACCAGCAGATCATCCAACAACGGACACTCCTCTCAACTCACCCGAAGCGTGTACGCAGAGGATTGCAAGGAGCCCTGACAGTCCCTCCTCTCAAGTGCGCACAGCAGAACTGCATTCGGGCAGATGCTCGGTCGCGAGCGTGGCCTTCGACCGGATGGGCGCGTTGGAGAAACGCCCCTCGGCCTCGGTGCTGGTGAGCTCTCTGTCCACATAAAGTAACGCCTGAGTGCTTTGTGACCTGAGTCGCCAGATCCGGAAGGGGCATCAATGAGCTCCGCGAGGCAGACCGTCAAAACCGTGCACAACGATCGGGTACAGCTCACTGAGGCGGAAAGAGCGACGATCGAAGTCCTCAACGCCTCCTCCTTCGCAGATGACAGTGTGCCGGATGGCTACGACGCGCTCGCAGAGTTGCGCAAGTCGCTCACCAAGGAGACCCGCGAGGCGCTGGGGTCCGCGATCCCGGATCTCGAGGAACGTGGTCGCGCTCAGATGGAGCAGATCAGGCCTGAGCTCGAAAAGCTCAAGGGCACCGCGTGGCCCGCGCATGACGTCAGGCCGTTGGAAACTGACGGTGTCGGGTACCCCAACCATCCGCCAGTCGACGTTGTAACGCGGCGCGGTGGTCTCATTCCTTTCCCCCACCCGGTCGAACCATCTCTGCAGCAGCCACCGCACGTTGGTGAGCTGTGGAAGGCCACGACTAGCGGGTTCGCACAGGCACCGGGCGATGCCCTCATCTACGACATCGACCACGAACCCTGTCGGATCTTTGGACACATCGGCTACGCCAGCGACGCCCCCTCCACGGGCACGGCAGGCCTCGCAATGACGTTCATCCTCCCGCCCGAGCGAATGCCGAGGACGAGCCGGACGGTCTTCGAGGTCCGCCCCGTGCTGCGACTTGGCGGCTATGTCTCGGGCTGGACCGGTCCGTATCACCCGATCTTTCACGCGGACGACAAGCGGTCGAAGTTGTGGCGATTCCTCGAGGTGACGTACACCCTCAGCTCCGGCGAGCGGCTGGCTGGGGACTCGCGGTACGACGATGTCTTCCTTCTCGATAACGTCTTTCCGGTGGGCCAGGCGAGTCGCAGTGAGTTCTTTGCCTGGGTTCCGGTCCTGACGTTCACGGCGAACATGGCCGACCTCCGCCGGCGTGGTGTCTCGATCATCGCGCGGACCGCGCTTCGCTACGACTTCCAGCTCGAGGGCGAGAGTGACATCTGGTTCCGCCGCCGCTCTGGCTCGGCCAGCGAGTCCGTGCCGGCGTTCGACAACGCGCTATCGTTCCGCTGCGACCCGGGCTTTGTTCCGGTCTGAGCTTGGTCCGCGGACTCGGACGGCGCCCGGCCCGCGATCACCGTCTGACCGGCCTGGGCTGGCTCATCGAGGCCGCGTTCGTCTACACCGACGACTCCGTCTGGGAACCCCTCGCGCTGGCCGCCGGCACCGAGGCCCCGGACACCCCGGCCGATGCCGTGGCCGAGCTGCTCACTGCGATCGCCGGCCGTCTCACCGCTGTCCTGGACACCGGCCTGCTGCCCGCCGAGCTGACCGAAATGGCCCTGTACTACCGGGCCAAGGCCCACAAGGACCTCAGCCAGAACGACGCCGCCCGAACCGGGATGCAGCAGGTCGCCGACGCCGATGGCCGCCTCGCCGTCAAGGCCCGCCGGGCACTGGCCAACCTGGCCCGGCTCGCCGGCGACTTCCCCACCGCCCTGGCGGCCGTCCCCACCCTGGGCTGGAAGGGCCGCCACCACCATGTCCTCGGCGACATCCACTGGTCCCACGCCGACACCGCGGCCGCCGTCGCCGCCTTCGAAGCCGGCCGTGCCGAAGCCGAGCAGCACGGTGCCGCCGGCGAGCGCGCCATGATGCAGGTCCGTCTCGCCCTCGCCGTCTCCTTCGCCGACCCCGACCGAGCAGTGGGCACACGGTGCGGGGCTGCTGGCGCCGTGCGTGTGCCTGGCCGTTTCGGTGGCTCCGTTCCTTGTCCCGCCCGTTCGGGTGGGACAAGGAACGGGTGGAGCGTCGCGCCCGCACCGCACCGTCGCTGATGATGAGGGCCGCGGGGCGGGGCCCGGATCGCCCCCTTGCCGGCCGCAGCTGGTGACGCTGCCCCTCCGGCCGCCCGGGAGGACCCCAAACACCGGGGCCCGTCCCGCACTGATCACTTCGGTGGTGGTCACCGCCGAACACCCAGAACCGGCCCCAATCTCGGCGTCCTGTCTCACCCATCCTGGTTCAGCTTGGGGCAGATCCGCCCCAAGCTGTGAGACGGAGAAGGGCTCCCCACCCGCGTACTGCCCGTCGGCGAGCTTCACCTCGCCCGGGACCAGTCATCAGCCGAGCCGGATGAGGGGCGTACGGAGCGATGACCACCCTGTGGCGGACCACACTGTCCGCGCTCCAGAACCATGATGCCCCCGGCCGTGAGCAGGCCCTCGGCCCCGGCGGCGTCGAGGGCGTCGCCTCCGCACGGCACGTCAGATCAGCAACTTGCCCACTTCAGGAAGGCGTCCTTCGGCTCGTTGGCCGCGGTCCAGTCGAAGTGGATCGTGGTGCCCGCCGGCCCAACGCGCGGGGACTCCTCGTACCTGTTCTCGGAGGTGTACACCTTGAAAAAGGGGCACCGACCGTCGGACCTGTCGTCCCGAATCCAGCCCCAGACGTGTCGGTCACACCACTGAATTTCTCCGTGCCCCTCCCTGATGGTCCAGACGTGGACACCACTGCATCCATCGGCCTTGGACGGGGCCGACGTGGCGGCTGTCGCGGAAGGACCGGCAAACACAGTCATGACCGCCGCTAAAGCGAGCGGTACAGCCAGGAACTGGCGCTTCATGAGCTTCCTCTTCCTGTAGTGGAACTGCCATCACACGACCTGAGCAGCCTCTCAGAGGAGAAATCCATCAAGAGTGGCTGCAAATAGAGGAAAAGGAGCAGAGAATACCATCTTGACAGGGAATGCTTCAGACGGGTGTGTACGTCATATTTGCCGTCGGCACGCCCACTGATGGCGCCTACTCAACCCCACCGGAAGGCCCCGGCCCCGGGGCAGCGTTCGGCAGCGCCGACGTGCTGCGCATCCACGCCGGCGCCTACCGCGTGATGTATGAGATCAGCGACCAGCAGGTCCGGATCAGCGTGATCCGCCTCGGACGCCTCCGCTGATCCCGCAGCTGCCCCTTGCGCCGCCAGATCATCAGGGACCGTCGGCAGGGGGAGAGTCGGTCGGGGCCGCGATCGGGGCCGCGAAGTCCGGGATCGGCGGTGGCTTACGGGTCGGGGGCCGGGGCGGGGAAGCGCTCGGCGAGGCCCTCCAGGAGCCGGGCGTAGGCGGCGCGCTTCGGCGGCCGCGGCTCGCTCCGCCCGGCCTCCCAGTTTCCGACCGACTCGCGGCGTGCCTGAAGGGCCTTCGCGATCTGGTCCTGGCTCAGTCCGGCGGCCTCCCGTAGGCGCTTGCGTTCCGCAGGTGGCGGCAGGGGGTCCTGAGCGACCTGTTCGAGCAGTGCGTCAACCGCGCTGAACAGTGCCTTTTCATCGTTGGGCACACGGATCACCTCCACTCCCAGGCTACATGAAACGCGTGTGAATTGCTCTCGGTTTTAACGTCGATTGCGCATGGATGTTATGTTGACCATGGTCTGCCAGCCGGCGGCAACAGGAACGGGTCGTCCGGGGAGGGCGCTTGCGAGACGAGGTTCTGCACCGGGTGATCCTGCCGACGGCGTTGAAGGGCGGGGTACGCCAGGACCGGCCGGTCGTCGTGATCGTCGGTGGGCAGCCCGGTGCCGGGAAGACCGCGGTGGCGGACCTGGTTCAGGCAGCGCTGGATGGTCGTGGTGGCGCGGTGAGGGTCTGCAGCGACCTCTACAAGGCCGCGCACCGCCGGTACGGCGAGTACCTGGCCGGCGATGTCCGCACCGCGGGGGTGAAGGTTCGTCCGGACACCCGCCGATGGCAGGCTGCGGTCGAGGATCACGTCCGGGAGTACGGGTTCGACGCGGTGGTCGAGTCCGCCCTCGCCGACATCCAGGGGTTCCGGACCTCCGCGGCCGCGTACCGGCAGAGCGGCCACCGGATCGAGGTGGTGGCGCTCGCGACTCCGGAGGCGCTGAGCCAGCTCGGAATCCTGGACCGTTTCCTGTCCGAGGCGATGGTCGGTGGC
Source organism: Streptomyces sp. NPDC002055 (assembly GCF_040296705.1). NCBI lineage: Bacteria > Bacillati > Actinomycetota > Actinomycetes > Kitasatosporales > Streptomycetaceae > Streptomyces > Streptomyces sp. NPDC002055. Next base: position 13,029 of record NZ_JBEOXS010000081.1, on the reverse strand, counting down.
GGCCGGTACGTGTCGTGGGAGAACCACGACACGTGCGCGAAGGCGATGCTCGTGACGCTGGCCGCGGTCGAGGCCGAGCAGCTGGCCGACCGCATCACCGTGGTACGCCGGGACGGCACGGTGCTGTACGACAACGAACTCATCGACGGTTGCTGGCGTCGTCGGCCGGCGGCGGACAAGGCGGTGACGTACGAGCGCTCCCGGCCCTGGACCGCGCGGGAGACAGCTGTCTTCCGCCGTGATCTGGCGCGGACCGATCAGCGGCTGCACCGCGATCTCGGCTGTGAGGACCGCCGCTTGGCCGTCCAGCGGGATATCGAGCGCGCAGCTGCTCTGGCCGAGCCGGTGAGGCGCATCGCCCAGCCGCGCCGGCGGGCTCCGGGCGTGGACTACCACCGGCTCTCCACCTCCGAGCATCGGTGGGTCTTCGAGGAGCTGATCGCGCCGTCGTACCTGAGCGGCATCGTCACTCGGGACGATCCGCGCGCTGTCTACGTCTTGGGGCAGCCGGGGGCGGGCAAGCTGCTGGCCGCCCGCATGGTCCGCCGCGCGATGCGGCCTGGCACGACCCGGCTGGTCGGTGACGACCTCAAGGCCCAGCACCCCGACTACTTCCAGCTGCTGCGCGACGACCCCCGCAGCGCCGGAGCTGCCATCCGAGCCGACTACCGTGCCTGGTTCGCCTGGGCCGAGCAGTACGTCCGCGACCGGCGCGGCGACATCCTGGTCGAGGCCGCCCCCGGCAGCGTCGAGGAGTTCCTCGCCAGCGCGCTGCCGTTCGCGGCCGGCGGCTACCCGGTCGAGCTCGTCGTCCTGGCCGTGCGGGAGGCCGACAGCCGACTCGCGACCGCGCTGCGCTACGCCCGCGCCCTGCAGCGTGGCGGCACCGGCCGGTTCACCAGCCGCTCCGGACACGACACCTGCTTCCACGCGCTCGCCGACATCGTCGCCGTCGCCGAGCAGCACCCGCAGATCGCGGCCATCACGGTGATCCGCCGGGACGGCCAGGCCCTGCTGCGCCACGAGAACGGCTCCGGCGGCGGGCGGGCTTCGTGGGCACTGGCAGCGGAACGGCTCCGGCCGTACACCGAGCAGGAGGCCGCGGCATTCCTCCGTCTCCACCAGGGGCTGTGCCGGGCGCTCCCGCGGAACCGGGAGGAACTGGATGAGATCGCCACGCTCGCCCGGCCGTTGATGCCCGCGCGGGTGCAGCCGGCTCGCCTCGGCCGGCCGCACCCGCCCGTCTGGCCCCTGCCCGTACCGAGCAGGGCCGCGGGTTACGACTCCTTCAGCTCCTTCAGCCGCGCGGCGTAGACGGCGGCGATCCGGTCGGCCTCCTCCGGATCCGCCGTCGCCAGCTGGGCCCCGTCTGCGAGGGCGGCCTCCCGGCCGGCCTTCAGCTCCTCGATCCGCTCCTCGTCGGGCACCGGCGCGCGGCGCTGTTCGAGGAGCTGGATGTTGTACCAGTTCACCACCTCCTGGATGGCCTCCTCGGCCGCCTGCTCCTCGCCGCCTTCCAGGCCGGAGAAGTCACTGCTGGGGGTGTCGGACACGGCCCACCACCTTCGTGTTGATCTTGATTCGAAACGGCCATTGTCTCCCTGGCTGAATCCGGTGGGACAGGGCCGCGACACGCCACAACGACGAGTGGAACCCCTGTGCCTGCCGCAGCATCCCGGCGATGCTTCGCCAAGGGGCCTGACGCAGGCATAGGTTGGGCCCGGGTGATCATCTTTCGGGGGTGGACGTGGCAGGGCGGGATCTCAGGGCGCTGTTCAGCACGAACGACCGTGGCCTGACGACGGCTGAGGCGTTCACCAACCGCCAGGTGCAGTGGGATCTGGTCGCGGCTGCGCTCGCCGAGCATCTGCGGCGTACCTCCGGGCCGGCCTTCGATGTGGAGGATCTCGAGGCGCCGCGCGAGAACGTGCTGGTCTTCCACGGGGTCGGCGGCATCGGCAAGACGACGCTCTCCCGCAAGGTGGAGGCCGCGCTGGCCGGAGCCGAGCACCGGCCGGCCCAGTGGGGTGAACCCGCCTGGCCCGCCGGCCCGTCGGTCCTTCCTGTACGGATCGACCTCGCCCGCTCCGCCGGCACCGACTTCGAGCACGTCGTGCTGACGATCCGCGCCGCGCTCGCCGAACTGGGCCGCCCACTGCCCGCCTTCGACATCGCCCTGCGCCGGTACTGGGAGGCCCAGCACCCCGGCGAGAGCATGGAGGAGTATCTGCGGCGCGGCGGTCTGGGTGCCCGGTTCGGCAAGGCCATGCCGCAGCAGGTGCAGTCCGCCCTCGCCGATGTCGCCCAGGCCCTGCTGCTGCCCGGCACCGTCGGCTCCGCGATCGGCCAGATCACCGGCTCGCTGACGGGGGCGCTGCGGGAGCGGCGGCAGACCGTGCGGGCGCTCGCCGGATGTGCGCGGCTGGCGGACCTGCTGGAGGCCGAGGCGGACCTCGAGGCCCTGTCCTTCTACCCGCACCTGCTCGCCTGGGAGCTCGCCCAGCTCCCCGCGAACAAGGCCGTGACCCCGGTGGTCCTGCTGGACACCTTCGAGGACGTCGGCGACCGCACCCACCGGGACATGGAGCGCCTGCTCCAGCGGATGGTGTGGCTGATGCCGAACTGCTTCTTCGTCGTCACCGGCCGCTCCCGCCTGCAGTGGGCCGACGCGGCCCTGCAGGGGCAGCTCGACTACACCGGCCCGAGCGCCTGGCCGGGTCTGGCCCTGCCCGCCGCCGTCCCGGCCGCCCGCGCCGCCCGGCCGCCCCAGCTCGGCCGCGGGCGGCAGGTCCTCGTCGGCGACTTCTCCCCCGAGGACTGCGAGGACCACCTCGCCCGCCGGCTCACCCGCGACGGCACACCACTGATCAGCCAGGAAGTCCGCCAGGTCATCATCGACCGCTCCCACGGCCTGCCGCTCTACCTCGATCTGTCGGTGATGCGGTTCCTGGAGATCCGCCGCACCGGCCGCACACCGCAGCCGGCCGACTTCGACCACGACTTCCCCGCCCTGATCGCCCGCACCCTGTCCGACCTCACCGCCGACGAGCGGCACGTCCTGCGCTCCGTGGCCCTGTTGGACGCCTTCGACCTGAACCTGGCCACCGCGGCCGCCGGACTACCGCACCAGGCACCGGCCCTGCGCCTGATCGAGCGGCCTTTCGTCCGCGAGAACCCCTTCGGGCTGTGGCCGTACCACCTGCACGGGCTGATCCGCTCCACAGTCCGCGGCGCCGCCGACCAGGCCGACGACCGCTGGTCGGCGCGCGACTGGGAACAGGCAGCCCAGCGGGCGCTGGCCGCCCTCGGCGAGCAGTGGAATGAGCGCACCGGCCGGGACCGGATCCTGCTGGTCGGCTGCCTGCGCCAGGGCCTGGCTCTGGCACGCGACTTCCGTCTCGACCTGGGCTGGCTGGCCGAAGCCGCCTGGGCCTACGTCAGCGACTCCGTGTGGGAGCCGCTCGCCCCGCCCACCCGGAACGACACCGACACCGACACCGACAGCGGCACGGCGACAGCGGCCGAGGCCCTCGTCGAGCTCCTGGCCGCGCTCGCCCGCCGCCAGCACGAGCACCGCTCGGTCACCGCCTCCCGCCTCGCCGCCGTCACCCGCACCGCACTGCTGCCCGCCGACCTGCACGAGATGGCCGTCTACTACCTCGCCAAGGCCCAGCGCGACCTCGGGGACTCCGCCGGCTCCCGCCGCGGGATGCAGCTCGTCGCCGACGGCGGAAGCCGCCTGGCGCCCGCGGCCCGGCGGGGCCTGGCGCACCTTGCCCGCCTCGCCGGCGACTTCCCCGCCGCGTACGCCACAGCCGGAACCCTCGGCTGGGCCGGCCGCCAGCACCGCGTCACCGGCGACATCCTCTGGCCCCACGGCGACATGAACCGCGCGGCCGCCGCCTACGCCGCGGCCCGCGACCAGGCCGAGCAGCACGGCATCGCCGGCGAACGTGCCACCAGCCAGGCCCAGCGCGCCTACGCCCTGGCCTTCACCGACCCGGACATCGCGGCCGATGAAATCCACCTCGCCGAACAGCTGCTGACCGGGCTCGACCTCCGCGCCACCGGCTTCACCGTGCAGATCGCCGCACTCGCCCGCGATGCCGGCACCCTCAGCAGCCTCGAACAGGCTCGCGTGCTACGCAGCGAGATCAGCACGGCCGGAATCACCGCTGCACAGACAGCACTCGAACTCGCCCTCGTCTTCCACCACGCCGTCAACGGCGACCAGACCAAGGCACGGGCCAGCATCACCAGGCTCCACAACCTCACCCGGACCGGCGACTACACCTACTACGTCGACATCGCCCACTACATGGCCGGCCTGCCGCTGGAGGCGGCCTCCGAGGCCCGGTGGCTCGACAGCGAACAGGACACCCGCGACCGCTGGCGCGGCCTGGTCACCGCGCGACAGACGTACCTGCACGCCCGGCGCTGAACCATCGAAGGCGGGGGCCGTGTCCAGGGACGCGTTCAACAACGCCGTCCACGATGTCATCGCCCAGCTGCGCACCGAACTGCGAGAGGTCCGTGAACTCGAGCGAAGCGGACGCGGGTGTGAGGCAACATCAACACGGGCCGTCGGCGGGCAGGTGCGCCCACGGCCGCGTTGACGGGACTGAACACCGAACGCGGTGGACTCGCCAGCGGGTGAAAGAACGTCCCGGCGGGACGCGGCCGCTGCCTAGAGGTAGACGACGCGGACGACGGTGACGGTCAGCACGGTGTTGCTGACGTAGTAGCGGACGACGACCCCGCTGACGGTGGCCTCGCGCCGGTCGGCGTCGGCCTTGACCGGTGTGGATGCGTGCCCGTATGGGTCGGCGGCCAGGCGCTGCATCCCGGTATCGAAGGCGGTCCGTAACGCGCGGGGCATCGCCTGGCGGGCCTGGTCGGCGGGCGGGGCGTACTGGACGCGGTAGCGGCTCACGCCACCTCCGAGCCAGGCGTACCGGGATCGACGGCGCCGATGTCCTCGCCGCGGGCCAGGCGCTCGTAGAGGGCGTCGTCCTCGTCGTCGGCGCCGGTGCCGGCCAGCGCCCAGCGCACCAGGGCGGCCGGGAGCTCGGCGGCGGGGACGTGCTCGATGTCGCGGTCGAACTCCGCGGCCCGGTCCGCGTCCATGGTGGCGCGGACCGCGGCGATGGTGCCGGGCAGCTCCACGAGCTCACCGCCGATGACGGTCTTGAGGGTGGCGTCCATGATGGCCTCCTTGTGCCCGTACGGTACGCCTGCCCGCACAGTCGGCGCGGCCCTCACCGCGCACCCGGCCCGGGTGACTGCGGGCGCCGGCCGCCCTCGAGGTGGGCCATCGCGTAGACGCGCTCGTCCGGGTAGCGGGCCAGGCGTGCCATCGTCCACGCGGTGCGGGCGTCCATGCCCGGCCCGAAGTCGGCAGCCAGGCGGCGGGCCTGCCAGGTCGTGCGCGGGGCGAGCAGCCAGCGGGCAAGGGAGAACCGCACCCGGCCGGTGCCGGCCGCGCTCGGGTCGCTCGATGATGTGTCGGCCACGCCCACGACACTCGCGGCGCGGCCGGCCGGTATGGGGGCGGTCGGCTGGCAACCACCTCATCGAGTGGCCGGCAGTCGCACGCTTCGGCGAAATCCACGCGAAGGGGCGAGCCGGTTACGGCCTCCGCGCGGGTCTGGGTCAGGTGGGGTTCAGTGGAGTGATGCCGGTGCCCACGTACAGCTCCGGCTCCAGCGACAGGACCGTGAGCGGCTCTCCCGCCTTCACCGCGTGCCAGGCGATCGCCGCCGGGTGAACCACCGGCCAGTCCACGTTCCTCCAGTCCATCGCATCCACCGCATGGGCCGCGGTGAACGGAACATTCTCCGCGAACTGCAGGGACGCCGCGTGCATGCCCGCGCCCGTGATCAGCCGCTCGGCAGCCAGGACCGACAGCGAGGGGAGGATGACCCGCCCGGTGCCGCGCGAGGCCTCGATGTAGAGGCCGGTGAAGAAAGGATCCGCTCGGAAAAGGGCCGCCAGCGCGGTGTGATCCAGGACAGCCGTCAGATTCATGCGGCAGCGCCGCCCTGATGAGCGCGGATCTTCGCCCACGCGTCCTGGCCGGCCTGCTCGACCTGCTCGGTGTACTCGACACCGAGCTCCCGGGCCGCCTCCAGCGCACGCTGCTCCCGCTCAGCCGCCGTGAGCTCGCGAGAAGCAAAATCCTCCAGCAGATCCGTGATCGTGGTACCGCGCTCCTTGGCAAGAATGCGCAGCCTGTCGCGCACCTTCTCGCTGGTCTTGATACTCGTCGGCTTGCTCATACCACCGATTCTACCGCCGGTAGAACCTCGCCGCCCTTCCATTCCAAAATTTTGGAATGGCCCCATCCCGGCCCCCGGCCGTGGTGCCCCGTAGAGCCAGAGCGCCGCCGCTGCTTCCGGGCGGCGCCCGGCTCCGCTCCGCTGCTACGAGTGCTGTTGGATCCGCCAGAGGGTGACGCCGACCAGGCCGGTGCCGATGCCGTGACAGGTGCCGCGCAGGAGGCGGATGGGCCGCGTCGCGGCGGTGGCGGCGGGCCGCACCCCGAGGTGAGTGCGGCACCGGTGCTGGGCCACCGTTGCTCGGAACTCCCGGCGTGCGTAGGCGCGGACCGCGGTGTGCTCCGTCTCAGGCCGTACGCACCCCTGTAGCCTGGAACCCCATTTCGGTCGATTTGAGATTAATGAGGCTTAACCGTGGGCGACGATGCACTTGAGAAGCTCTTGGAGCAGCTTTCGCCGGAGAACAGGGCCTGGGTTGAGGCCCTGCCGACAGATCGGCGAGGGCGTCTGCTCGAGGAATGGCAAGAGAAGGGCGGCGCGACCGGTCTCGGTGGCGTCGACAGCGCGCCCAGCTATGTGCACGCCGACGAAATGGTCACCGAACTCCGGCAATCGGAAAGCGAATGATACCGGGCTCCTCCTTGACCCCCTTATAGAACCCGCCCTGTGTGGCGGGTTCGACGAAGGGCCCTGTAGGAGATCGACGCCGCAGGGCCACACGGCCGCCTGCCACTGGTCGCACCCCTTCCCCGCCTCGCCTGCTCGCCCGGGAGAGGGGCCGGGGTTAGTGTCGGATGGTGGCCGCTGATACATGGACGCAGGCTGTGCGGCAGCAGCTCGGTCTTGGCCGGTTGCTTCCGCTCGGCGGGCCCGAGGACGGCGCCTGGATCACCGAACAGGCCGCCGTACGGGCGCTCAGTCGCGCGGTCCTGGACGTGGACGGCGTCAGCGTGGAGACCATGCGGATCGGGCCGGCCCGCACCGAGCCCCTGGGCGAACCTGCTGTGCCTCCGCCGGCCAGCGCCCTGCCACCAGGGCCACTGCGGATCGAGGCCGACTTCTCAGCGGCCATGACCCGGCCCCTGGCCGAGGCCGCCGAGGGCTTGCGGAGCGCGCTGCTCACCGCAGCCGAGGTACGCCTGGGCTTGCCTGCGGTCGAAGTCGACTTGCAGGTCACAGGTCTGCTGGAGGATCTGCCCGCGGCCGCCGCCCGGTTGCGGGCAGAGCTGCGGTTCATGGCCGGGGACCAAGAGGCTCCGACAGGTGGGTGGCAGGGCGGAGCCGCAGAGGCCGGGCACCGGTCACCGGGACCGGTGCTCGTGCGGGACCCGGCTGTCGAGCTGGCCGAAGTTGCGGCGGACGTGCCCGGCGTCGCCCGCCTCGCCCCCGCCCTGGGAGGTCTTTCCCGCCCGGTCGGTGTGGCATACCGGGAGCCCACCGGCTGGCACGTGACCGTCCAGGTGGCAGTCGCTGCGGGCCACCGTTCCCTTGATGTCGCGCGCACGCTTCGAGCAGCGCTGGCCGAGGCTGCCGCCGGAGACGCACCCGGCCCGGTCACTGTCGCGGTCCTCATCACCAGCGCCGAGTCTGCGGGCATTCACGACGGATCACCTGCGTCCTGACGAGCTGTTCGACAGGCGGCCCTGTACGCCCCACTTGCTCGTGCAGACGCTGCCGCCCGCGCCGGAAATCGCTCGGATGGGCGGAACGAGCCGCGTCGGGGCAAGGGCACGCAGAGCAGAAGGGATCTTCCCCGGCGTTCGGCAGGCTGCGGAATTGCCCTGCGCCCGGTCGGCCGGAATCGCCTGGGACACCGCTGAAGAATCGCACCGTCACTTCACCGGCCCGTGTGGCAGCTTCTATTACCGTGTTCCCTGCCTCGCTGATGAGGCCCTTTCAGGAATCCGAGAGGGGCCGTCAAGCGCCGTGCCTCAGGTCGGTTCGACATCGGGGCAGCGCTGAGGGGCGCCGTCGGCCGAACCAGGGACGTGACCTCGGCTGTCGCCAGGAATGTTCGGGCCGTGTCGATTCAGCTGTGGCTGAGCGGGTCAGGAGGAGCGCTGATGCACAAGTCTGCTTTCGAGCACATGGCACTCTGCGTGAAGGAGTACATGCCGACGAACCGGCGGCACCGGGTCGTGGATCTGGGGGCGCGGGTTTCCAAGAACCAGAGTGTCACGCACAGAGACCTGCTCAGCCGGCACGACATCCACTATGTGGGCGTCGATGTCCTCGACGGGCCGAACGTGGATGCCGTCATGGCGAAGCCCTACCGCATTCCGGTGAAGTCCAACAGCGCCGATTTCGTCCTCTCGGGGCAGGCGTTCGAGCACATCCCGTTCTTCTGGGCAACGATGATGGAGATTGCGCGGGTCCTCAGGCCCATGGGCATGGCCTTCATTACGGCGCCCTCACGTGGCCATGTGCACGACGCGCAGGACTGCTGGCGCTACTACCCGGACGGGTTCCGGGCCATGGCCGCGTACTCCGGGCTCCAGCTTCGCGAGGCATACACCGACTTCCCGCCGATGAAGGGGATTCGGCACGACTACGCGGCCATCGATGCCCAGCATGCCTACTGGGGCGATTCGGTCGGCGTCTTCCAGAAGACCCGCCAGCGCCGACGACTGCACATGTTCCTCGTTCGCGAACTGACCGTGCGGTGGGCCAACCGTATCGGCGGCGTGGAAGCCACCCCCCTCCCCGCTCCGGTCCAAGGCCGCGAAGTGTGCGGACGTCCTGCCACCCCATAGCCCCCGGTGCGCACGCCCCGGCGTCAGCCGGGCCGAGCCGTGACAGATCGTGGCTCGGTGCGGCGAGCTCTGAGCCAACGCGGTTTTGAGGCCGGTGGAGGGCGCGCTCAGTCACGGCAACGGCTCCGTTGTTCATCGAGGCGGCACGACGCACACAAAGGCCCCGGCCCCAGCTCCGGCACCGGCTACTTCGCCTACTTCACCGACATCGCCCACTTCATGGCCGGCCTCCCCCTTCCGGAGCCCTCGACGATCCGCTGGACCAGGAGCGAAGACGAGGTCCGCTCCGCATGGCGCGGTCTGGTCCAGGCCCGGCAGGAACACCTGCTCGCCGGAAGCTGGACCCTGGACGCACCGCGGCCCCGACCAGAGGTGTCTGGACGCTGACTCTGTCGGGGATCTTGGGGATCCCCGGCGGGGCAGCATGATCAACGGGCATGCTCGGCTCTGTTCAAGGACCGATGCAGTTGTCGAGGTGCCCGTTGTCGCTCCATGCCCGTTCTGGTGAGCAAGTCCCTTCTCTGACCGTGCAGATGGCGCGGGCGAGCAACCCGGGCGGTACGACGGCGATGTGGGTGAGAGACCGCCTGGGCGGGCTGTGGCGTGACGAGGACTTCGCCGACTGGTACCCGCGCGACGGCCGCCCGGGGCTCTCGCCTGCCCAGCTGGCCACCGTCTGCGTGCTGCAGTTCCTGCTCGGTCTGTCGGACCGGCAGGCGGCCGAGGCGGTTCGCTGCCGCATCGATTTCAAGTACGCGCTGGCCATGGACCTGGACGATCCCGGCTTCCACCACAGCGTGCTGGCCGACTTCCGCGACCGCCTCACCGAGGACGACCGGGCCGACCGTCTCCTCGACCTCGCGCTCGCGCGCCTGAAAGAGGCCGGTCTCGTCCGCGAGCGCACCACTCAGCGCACGGACTCCACCCACGTCCTGGCCGCGGTGCGCGACCTGACCCGGCTGGAACTGGTCACCGAGGCCGTCCGCGCCGCGCTGGAAGAACTGGCCGGCACAGCTCCGCACCTGCTGACCGACCTTGTCGACGAGGAGTGGGGGCGCCGCTACGGCCGCCCGGTCCGTCTGGGCAAGAACCCCACCCGTCCCAAGACCAGGATCCTCGCCACCGGCGGCGACGCCGTCCGGCTGCTGGAACACGTCGGAGAGCACGGGGCGGACCGCCTGTCCGGTCCCCGCATCCAGGCCCTGCGGCAGATCGTGGTGCAGAACTACTACCGCGACGGGGCGGGCCGCCTTCGCTGGCGCACCGCCGAGGACGGCGGGCTGCCGCCCTCGGCGGTCGCGGTCGTCTCGCCCTACGATCCGACGGCCCGCTACGCGCGCCGCGGCGACACCCGGTGGAAAGGGTTCGTCGCGCACCTCACCGAGACCTGCGATCCCGACGGCGTCAACGTGATCACCGATGTGGCCACCACCGACGCCACCGGCTACGACGCGAAGGCTCTGCCCGGCATCCACACCCGGCTCAAGCATCGCGGGCTGCTGCCCGCCGAGCACCTGGTCGACGGCGGCTACACCTCCCTGGTCCATCTGGAACAGGCAGCCCGCGAACACCGGGTCACGGTCACCGGACCACTGCCGGTCAACACCACCCGCCAGAACCGCAGGAACAACGGCTTCGGCCGCGACGACTTCCACATCGACTTCGACCGCCGGCAGGTCACCTGCCCGCAGGGCGAGACCAGCGCGGGATGGCACGGCCCCTACCCAGCCTCCTCACCCGCCGCGGCACCTCTGATCATCGCGCGGTTCACCAAGAGCCAGTGCCGTCCCTGCCCGGTCCGCACCCGCTGCACGACCACCGCCGACAGAGCCCGGAGCGTGGGCTTTCCCCCGCGAGAACTCCGTGACCTGCAACTCCGTGTCCGCGCCGAGCAGCAGACACCCGAATGGCAGGCCCGCTACGCGGTCCGCTCCGGAGTGGAGGGCACCGTCAACGAACTCGCCCACGGACACGGCATGCGCCGCTGCCGCTACCGGGGACAGCGCAAAGCGCACTTACAGCACGTGTTCACCGCCATCGCCGCAAACATCGAACGCCTCAGCCGGCTGCCAGCGCCCGGAGAACGGCCGCCCACCGCCTTCCAGAACTACCTGGACCGAAACCAGATCCCCCGGCCGAGGACTTGGCGGTCCGCCAGAGACTGAGCAGACCACCAAGATCCCCGACAGAGTCAGCGTCCAGAGGTGTCTGGTCGGGGCCGTCGCCATGTACGGGCCGGGCACCGGGCCCGGAGAAATCAGCCGGCGTCGGGGCGCTGCCCCACGAACTGGCTGAGCAGCTCGATGATCTGGGCCTGGTTCCGGTCGATCTTCTTGTCGATGGCCTCGACCTTCTGGTCCAGGTTCCCGATCTGGAGACGTACCGCGGTGAGGTCGGACTTGATGATCCCGAACTCCCGGTCGTGCTTCTCAGCGACCTCTTCGAAACGCCGGTTCAGGGCAGCGAGCTCGCTCTGAGCGATGGGGTTCTCGGGCACGCGGGTACTCCTGCCAGATCACAAAAACCGCAGATAGGAGGACTCCACGATAGCGCGCCTGCACCCCGCCTCGTCCTGGCTCCGAGGTGCCGCTGCCGCCCGCCGTCAGCCTCGCTGGTCGAGGGGCCGGTGCCGCGCCCGCTGATGATGCCGCTGGTGCGCGGCGAGCTGGCCTTCCCCCGCGCCCCGGCCGGACCCCCATCTACGCGGTGGACCCGCAACTGGCCCGGATCACCACGGAGTTCTCCGACCGCAGCCGCCCTTGACCGGCCCGGGGGAAGGCGCTGGCAGCGGCGCGTGGAAAGGCCCTCCTTCGCGGAGCGCACCTGTCATCCTGATGGCAGCCGGGCAGCCCCGGCCTTCTGCCCCGCGTGCGTGGGGATGGCGTCACCAGGCGAACCGCACCGGCCACCGTGTGCGGCCTGGACGCGTACCCCATCCCCTCGTAGCCAGGAAGGCCCCGCCGTGCCCGAACAGACCGACCCGCCCAGCCCCCTCGACAAGACCCTGGCCGCGCTCGCCGCGGCATGCCCCGGCCTGCGGCAGACCGACCCGTCGAAGTTCGGCGCGTCCCTCGCCGACGTGCGGCTCACCCCGCAGCGCACCGCCCGCTTCGCCTGGGCCGGCTACGAGGTGCGGGTGACCGTCGGCCACGAAGACCACCTCGACCGCGACCACCCGGACAGCACCGTCCTGTACCGGGAGGTCCGCGCCCACGCCACCCTCCTCGTCCCCCAGACCGTCGCGGTCGACAGCATCGGGCACGTCGAGTGGGAGATGACCAATCCCCAGTCGGAGATGGCGTTCCCGCCCGCGTTCGCCGTGGCGGCCGCAGACCAGCACGATCCGCGGTTCGCCAGCGCCGTCCTCGCGACCGTGGCGAAGGCCCTCGCGCACGCCCGCCTGGCGACCGAGCACGCGGGCGCCCAGGCCAAGCAGGCCGCGGACGAGGTCCGATGGGAGAGCGAGCGCCCGCCGGGAGTCAGCCAGCGCAAGTGGCTCCGGGACAAGAGGGCGCAGCGGGACGCGGCAACGTAGGCCCCGGCCCCGGTCCCTGTCCGCTCCGGCACAGAGCGCGATGCGGGGCGGGCGCCGCCCCGGATCAGCCGGGGCGGCAGAAACCGACGTCCCGGCCGGGTGAAACGGGCGGCGCGCATCGGCGAGCAGCAGGGCCGGGCGGTGGAGCGGGCCGGGTCCGGCGACACCGAGCTCAACGGCGGACGACGGGCCGGAAGGCGGGGAGCGGGGCCCCCTTTCTGGGCCGGCCCGGCGCGGCCGGTACGACGCGGCGGGGAGGAAAGTGCCTCAGGCGTCCGGCCACATCAGCGTGCTCGTGTCGGTGCGCTCTGCACAGTCGTCGCAGATGACCGCGGGCCAGCCGCGCTTGTCCCGGCGCATGTGGTGCGCGTCGTACACGTCGCACAGCGCGCACGGGATACCGCGGTCCGTCCGGTGGGGGCGATTGACCGGCTTCTCGGCGGCCACCAGGTTCGGGCGAGCC